>JAOZRP010000007.1:0-12221 GCA_029940125.1 bacterium | reverse complement strand
TGATTGTACCTGATGAACCGGTCGTTAAGCCTCATCTGCCTTTCAGGTACAAGATATAGATTCCCGGCTTCATCTTCATAGAATGGAGCGTCCATCTGGTCGTAGTCCATGAAATTAGGTTCCCTGCTGGATCCTCCGAACAACTTTTTAAATCCGAACGGAATCGCCAGTACGGCCGCTGCCGGACCCGCCCCGGCCAGTCCCAGCGAAGACGCCAGACCAAGCCCGGAAGTCAGGGCGCCGCCAAAATTTTCGAAGTCCACCCCGTTTTTCAGCATGTCGTAACCGCTCAAACCGAGCCCCAGAGCGCTGCCTAAACCTTTCATAAGGTCTAGGCCTCCCCCAAGCCAATCAGTGGTCCCCTGTGGCGGAACGAGGCCTTCCGGCCCGGCGTTAGGGTAAAGATCCGCTATCTCATCACCAATGAAGCCAAGATCAGCGGACGGCGATGCCGGATTGGTTATAATGGAGCCAAACTGTGGCAAACCCTGCTTGATGGCGTCCATCAAGGTGCCGGTAAAAACCGGTAAATCTTCACCGATGTCGGTGTACTTTTTGTATAAATCGTACAACTTCTTGCCGCCGCCGAGAAACTTCCCGAGGTCACTCTGCTCAGGTATCGGCCCCTGCTGCGGTGCTGGCATCTGCGGCATCTGCGGCGTTGGGTAAGATGGCGGCTGCGACATGAAATTCTGCTGCGGCTGTGTCCGGTTGAATGACCCCACATCCAGCGGTTTGTACTTGTACTGGAGCTGGGGGCGCTTGCCTACCGGAGGCGTCCAGCTGTCATCGCTTTTGTCAAAACTGAAAAAATCCTGCATAGCCTACCCCGTTGTCAGCGCCCCTATCAGGTTGAAACTGTCAATGCCGCACCGGCCTGACACCGTCCTGAACTGGAGCATGAAAGCGAAAGTTCTGGCCCGGTTTCTCGAGATTTCAACCCAGCCCTCAACCCCCATCGAGCCATATGGTTCCGATGCCTGCCCATAAAGCTCGGACGCGCTGCCGTAATACCTCTTGGGATCACGGAGCTTAACGATTCCAAAGGGCAGGGCAACCCCGCCCGTGGCAATCAATTCTATAATCCCGAGTCCGGATGACAGCGACTCTATCTGGATCTCCGTCCGCTTTAATATACCTTCTCCGCCGGTAAAGGTCAGCATCTTTGATCTTAAGGTTGACTGGTAAGATTTAAAGGTGCCCGGCTGTATTTCATCCATCGACTTTGACTCGTCAATCATGTACAGCCTGCCATTGTCAGCAGCCAGATACTGCTTCACCTCGTTGCTGGCTACCGCGGTTATGGCCATCCCGCCAAAGGTCAGCGAGGTGAAGTTGTCGGTGGCAATGTGGTAAACGAAAACATCAAAACCGTATGATATCCATACTTGGTTGGCCATCGGGATGTGCTTGACAAACCGCGGCTTGAGATGGTGAAAGTAGCGGCTAGAAATCGCCGTGTTGATCCTTTTTCCCTTGTCAAACAGCCTCAGATCGCCATACTGCTGGACCCCGGTTATGCTCTTGAAGGCGGAATGGTCAACAAAAAGTACGTCATTGTGTACCCCGGTGATCATCAGCGGATGATCGGCAGACGTCCCTTCTATCAGTTTTGAAGATGACCAGCTGTCAACGGTGCCGGAAGTATTTATGCGATAAATGTTTTTTGAAGTCTGCGCGGACTGATAATTTGTCACCCCGCGCTTGCTGACTATTACATCCCTGCCAATGGCGGACAGGGCGTTTACCCTCATGCCATCGCCATAGCCTACCCGGATAAATACCGCCTCATCGGCAGTATCCCATCCAAATTCATCGTAGGGCTTGGAAAACCAGACAGCATCAAGATCAGCCGTATCGTTGATTACCAGCCGGCCGGCCAGCGCATACACGGTGTCAGGCTTGATTACGTCCGTCAGGGTTTCAATGGTTATGGCCGCGGTATCGCCATCCCATGAGTACAGGCCGCTGCCATCGGCAAAAATAAGCTTGTCATTGAAAATGGCAAATGTCGTCTGCCCGGCCACGTCAGCCAGCTCCGTCCACGTGGAGCCCTTTTGCCCGTCAACGTAATACAACTTGCCGTTGGTGGCATATCCCACCAGCAGGCTGCTGTTGGTATTGTCAATCCACTCAAGGTTGGTGAACTCAACGTCCATGTCTACCGGCTCGGTTACGTGGACAAACGCCGGCCTGATCCGCAAGCGCCCGGTTACCGGGGAGTATATGTAGTTGTCTAGCACCGTCAATTCATTATCCGCGATGGCAGACGGGGACATGGACAGGTTCAACCCGCCGTTTGGCTGGATATTGATAGGTACGGTCTGCTGATGCTTGCTGCCTCTGAATCCCATCTTATTTCGATGCCTCCTGCTCACCCAAGGCCATGGCCTTTCTGGCCCCCTCTTCAGTGAACATCTGACACTCGCGGCATACCTTGCAGGCGTTGCCGCTCATGTTGAAAACGTTGCACTGGTGATGAAGTGAAGGTTTCAGCCCAAACCGGCTGAGTGGTGATTCGCCCTTGGCAATGTCGCGGATGGTTCCCGGTCCTACTGATGACGGCGTCTGCCCAGCCACCTCCGCAAGCTGTTTTATCGCATCATTAAGAGGCCGTCCCCTGGACATCAAGCCGCCCTCTCCATAAACATCCCAAGGAGCACTCTTTGTAGGCATGTTGGCAGGAGCCGCGGCCAAGGCCCCGATCGGCTCGCGTCCGGTAGGAGTCTTGTACTCGGTTTCCCTGAACACCATTGCCCCGGGAGCTTTTTTACCCATTGGCCATGACGGCCGCTTTATTTGAGGTTGCGTGCTCGGCCAATATGAAATATGTTTGATCTGACCACCGGAAAAATACTCAGGCAACGGCTGGCTCAGAGCCATGGTGTCAGGATTCTTGAACCTCAACCGGGTTTCCAGAATCGGAATGTCATTCTTGTTCGCCAAGTCCACAGCCGCTTTCTGCAGGGCGTTGATCTCGTCAGAGCCTGACGCTATTGACCTGACCCGCATGGTGATGTTGACCTTGTCGCCATACTTGTTTTTCAACTCCTCGATATTTTTCAATGACCGGAAAGCATGGTCAGGCATCGTCGGGTCAACGGACACCTCGAGGTTCCTGATAATGTCAGGATCAAAACCATCCAGAGACTGTAATTTTGTAATCAGGAATGTCTTGTCCTTGCCACCGGGGACATACCTGCTCCCCTCCCAGTACCCGTCGGTGTGGAGGTTCGTGTTTTTGAGCTGCTCATTGGTGTAGTCCCAGTTGTAGGCCCGCTCAATGATTTCATCCAGATCCTGCTGGGTCATCTCCTGCCCTGAGCGGTACTTCTGCAGGTATTCATCCCTGACCTTCTGCCACTCAACCGGATTCATGTTCGGCTCCCCGAATTCACCAATCCGGCGATAAGCATGGGGATTGTCATAGAAATCGCCGGTCAACTTCACCGGCACCGGGTCGCAGAAGAACTTTTTCATTCCGCTCTGCCCATATTTGGCAAAGCATTCAGGACACATGCCCATGCATCCCTTGCTGGTGTCGCCGGAAATAATGTCAGAACCGGCCAGTTTCATATTGCCACCGGCACCCTTTACCTCGCTGACCGGAAAAACCTGGTTGGGAACGTATGGCTGCTCACCCTTCATCAGGCTCTGGGTCACCCTCCGCTTGGCCTCGGTTTCAAAAATATTGTCAAAGGCAGACTTCCCTTCGATCCTGTTCAAATTCTCCCTGAACAGGCGCTGGTAGTCATCCGTGGAGATCAGCCCCCGATTGTACAAGGCAGCCAGCTCCCTGATCTCGGGATTGCTGCCGAACTTCTGCATGAACCCCTCAGAAGCAGCCATGTGGGACTTCATCGATGGACTGAGAAACTCCTTCATGCCCCGGACTTCCGGCATGTTGATGATCTCGTCAAAGTTGATCTGCTGCGGCCTGACATCTCCCCACAGCTCAGGGAACCGACCGGCATTCTCGGCTATCGGGTTTATCCTCGGCTCTACTACGTGCATTCCCAGCGAGTTCATCAGCCGCGGGCCAACCTGCTCAGTGGCAAACTCCCTCATCATCCTGTCCATGGGCGCCGCGGTCAAGTGTCCGGCCATCAGGGTGGCCGCCATCGGCAAAACCGTCCGCATGACCGGGTTGTCACCGGCATACCGCTCCGCTATGTCATACGCCATGCCGGCCGGAATCTCTGAAGCAGCCATCCCAGGCAGCGCCATCAATGCCGCCTTGGGCCCCAAGGATCGCAGCATGCCGGCAAAACCGCCAACCAGATTGGTAACGTCAACAGGAGGATTAGCCATCAACGCCTCCTGCTCAGGCGATGGCACCCCGGCAGGGATGCCGCTGTCATAAGGAGGAAGCGACTCCATCCTTTCCCTGATGCCGATCGGGTCCATCAGGTTGAGCCCGTCAAC
This sequence comes from bacterium, assembly GCA_029940125.1. Lineage (GTDB taxonomy): Bacteria > Desulfobacterota > Anaeroferrophillalia > Anaeroferrophillales > Anaeroferrophillaceae > DQWO01. Next base: position 7,796 of record JAOZRP010000007.1, on the reverse strand, counting down.
ATACGACCTTTCCTTGACTTCCTTTTCCATTAGATTGGGCATGTTAGTAGGTCCTCTTTATCTGCTCTTCAAAAGGTATATCAAAGGATTGAGAAGGATGTGTCCATTTAAGGGCATCGCCCATCAGGTCTATCCGGTTTTCAACCGCCCGGGCCTCCGCCTCTCCCATCAGGGCGCGGTAAGACTTGAATGGATCACTGTAAGGAGTGATTTCACGAATCCTGTCTGCCTCTCTCACGTAATCATTGAACAGCTCCCGGGAAACATCAGGCTTCAATAAGTTCTCAGCCGCTGACCAGTCCACTATCTGATAGGGATCGACATCGTCCCGGAGCATGTCCCTTAAGACTCCTTCAAAACGATCAAGAACTTCCTGGTTCGATTCAATCAGGCTCTTTTCATACTGAGGATTGCCACCCTTGGGCAATTCATCAACATGCTGGACCCCATGCTGCAGCTCGTGCAGCATGTTTTCCCTGAAACTGATGGGATCATAATAAGGAGCATCGGTGTACATGGTAATCCCAGTTGCCGGATTAAACGACGCCCCCCTCTGGTTCTGTCCAACCTCCATCCTGAACCGTAAATCCTCCAGTTCCGGGAAAACTTCAAACAGCCGTGGATGGCTGAAAACATCACCGACAAACCCTTCAACCGGTCCAGCTATGCCTTTACTTACCTGGGGAAAGGGAGAGCTTGACCCGGTATCAACAACCGGCAGCAGAACCCTTGAGTTCCAGTCCGGAATCTCGTAGCGCCACTCGTTGTCAGCACCACGAAACAACCGGTTTTTCTCCCAGATATCCTGCGGAGAATACCCAAACCTCTCCATGTCTTCAGATTTTGCCAGATTTCTTAAAAAAGTATTCGGCATCGAACTTTCTCCGCCAAAAATACTCATCGTAAACTGGTCATACAACCGCGGCGCCAGCTGCTCGGTGGCAAAATCACGAACCATCCTGTCCAAGGGAGCGGCGGTCATGTGACCCACAGCCATCGATGCCAGCATGGGGAGGACTTGGCCGATTACCGGCACCCTGCCCATGCGGTCAGACATGAAGTCGTAAGTTGCACCGGCCGGCACCTCGGCGGCCACCATGCCCGGCAGGGCTGACAGGGCCGGCAGCAAGCCGCCCTTGACTGCCAGCCCTCCAAAACCACCCATCAGGTTTACCGGGTCAATCCCCGGGTTGGGCATGATCGCCTCCTGCAACGGGGTAGGGATGCCCTCAGGAACGCCCTGATAAGGCGGAAGGGCCTCCATGCGACTCCTGATCCCAGTGGGATCCAAAATGCTCCCTGAGGCTCTCTGGGGTCCAAACGGCATACCTGCTTACCTCATCGGAGGACCCGGAGGCGGGCCACCACCCATCAAGCCACCCGGAGCTCCGCCGGAGGCCATCCCCAAAAGCTGACCAATATCACCCACACCCTGCTGCTGCAGGGCCTGAATGAGCTGCATGAGCAGCATGATCAACTGCTGTGGAGGCATCTGGCTCAACATCGCCATCCGCCCCGGACCCATGCCCGGACCACCGGCCGGACCCGCAGGCCCTCCGCCCGGTACCGGGGTCATCCCGGCACCCATCCGCATCCCAGTTCCCGGTCCCCCGGCAGGCCCCGGAGGACCTCCACCCGGCGTCATTCCCATCGGCATAACTAACCTCCTGTGTTCCAGCCGGCGCCCACTCCAATGTTAGGCTCCAGCCCCTTGTAGTTGTCTATAATTGTGATCTCAAGCTCCTTCAAAAGCTCCAGATCCTGCTGCAAAGTCATTTCATCAATGTTCTTGGCCCGGTAAGACGCGTACTCAACAATTTGGTCATCCAGAAGACCCTCCCACGGCGACTCGACCGGGTCGATTTCAATCTTCGGATAATAGATAAACGTCGCCGGGATCTCAACGCTCGATGCTTCACGGTACACCGCCACCTGATTGACTACCGCCCAGTACTGGGCCGCCGTGCAACTCTTCAATACCTCCCACTGGGACGGCCATAAGTGAATGATACGCTCCTTGGCGTCGTCCCTGTACAACCCGAAAATCCGCATTATGGAAGCCTGCGCGGGGAAATCCTCAATCGTCCCGTCAGTCTTCAAGGTTACATTTTTGTACTCCCGGGCAAAGTTTATATGATTCTTGGCCAGTATCCCGTTGATCCGCCGGATTGCCCGGTCAACTAAGGCCGTCAGCTCGGTGTCATCCTTCCACCGCGTCCGCCCCTTGTCGGTCAGCTCTACCCTGATGTCATCAAGAATCGTCTGAATGCTCATTTTATGATTATCCTTCCACTGCGGCCGGAATCTACCTTCTTCACGGTCATGTACTCGGGATGCTTGGACAAGTACCTCCTGACGTCTGCAGGGTCGTCCATGTTGTACCCCTCCCGCTCCGCTGCCACAACGGCCAGCGTCGGAATCGATGCTATTTTCCGCATCAGCCGCTTGCCGGAAAACCCGTTCGACTCCATCATCTTCTCGGCCTCGTTGGCCGAAATTATCGGCATATCTTCCTGAAACTGGGTGATAATGAAACCCTTGGCCGGGTCATAATCCACCATCGTGGCGTCGCTCATCTCTTCCCCTTTCGCTTGTCAGCGGCCAGAAATTCCCGGCATACCTTGACCGGGGGACACTTCTGCTTGCTCTTCTTCCGAAAAGCAGAATTCAGTCAGGCCCGCATGAAGTCAGCTTGCTTTTTTGATTTCGTCGGCATCGTCAACCCTCCCCAAGTGTGGCATTGCTTGTTACCATTAGAGAAAGGCTGGATCCCATTTGGCAGGATTGCCCGGCAGGTAAAAAAACCCCCTCCCGGCCGGCAATGACCGGGAGGGCTGCAAGAAAGTTTAAATTCTAAACTGCACCAGAATACAGGCGGGTGATGATGGCGTTGCCCTCTTCAGCCCGGGCTTCAAGAGTCAAGTGGGCGGAAATCTGGATCTTCGTGGACAAGCCCATCCGGGCCAGTTTCTCCGTCTTGATACCCTTCAGCCATGCACTCTTCCACAGCTCCTTCTTCAAGATGTACAACGGATTGTACTTGCTCCCGGCATCCGTGGCAGAGGTGATGTTGGTCGTCGGAACAACCTTGCACATGCCAAAGTCCGTTTCAAAGTAGTCAACCACGTTGATGATCTTCTTCTCGCTGGCCGTGGCGTTGATGGTCAGGCGATCGGAACCGTTGAAAGTAGAAATGACCCGCTTCTGGTATGGAGCGGCAATGATCAGGTCAGGCTTGCTGCCCTGCTCAAAGCACTGCTGGCACATGTTAGTCAGCAGATCTTCGGTCAACTCGTTGGTGGGATCGTAAGTCCCGCCAAAATTCTCGGCGTTGGTCTGGATGATGTAAAACATCCCGTCCATCATGTCCGGAAGAGTGTTGCCGTCACCAGTCTGTCCCTGCCCCTGATTCAAATAGGCCCAGTCAATGTCACGGGCCAGCATTTTCAGGTGCCGGGCAGTCTGGTACTTGATCTCTGACTTGCGGCCAGCCTTGGTTACCGCTTCCAACCGGTCCGAAATCCCGAAGACTTTCCGCAGGGTCTGAACCCTGTTCGAAGCCCTCACAGGCGGAGTAACGTCTTGGGCGTCAGCATCGGCACCCTCAACTACCGCGTTCTCGCCGGCAGTACCATAGTCATCCTTCAGCCATTCATGCAGCGTCTGCTCCGCGTCGCTGCGGCCGAAATTGGACAATGCCTGAGTTTCGTCAGGGGCGATGTTAGTGATAACATCAATCAAGTCTTCCCTGATCGACTTGGACATGTCCGGAGTGTAAGTCGTAGTGATACCCATTGTACAAGCCTCCTACAATAATGAATCAATCAGGCCTGTGCTGTCCAAAAATTCAGCCAACGCGCCGGTGTCACCACTGGCCAGCGCCTCCGCTTTCAGTTTTTGGGAACGATTTCGCTGTGCGCTCTGATCAGTTTCCCGCCGATCAGCACCACCTTTTTCCAACCTCGGAGTGTGGATCGTCCTTCTGGTCGTACTCCGAGTACCTTGTCCCTGCTGCTGCTGCTGCTGCCCCTGCTGCCCCTGCTCCTGCTGTTCTGTCAACACCTCGTTGCGATAATGCTCGTACATCTCCATGTAAACAAATGGATTGGTAGCCATGACATTATACACACTCTTGCGCTGCCAGTCCAACGGCTGGTTGGCAACATAGGCGTCCAACCGGGCCTGAACCTCGTCGTGAAGCGGGTCGGTAGCCTTGATCTCCTGAACCCGCGCCACGGCAGCCTCGTACTCCTGACGAGTCCGAATCTGGCTCTGCTGCTCGTTCTCCGCCTTTATCCTCTTGTATGCCAGGTCGGCAGCCTCCTGCTTGATAATCTCCACAGGGCTCAGCTCCTCCTCGGATGTCTGGCCCTGAGCCTGCTGCCCACCGTCACAATACCTCTTTAAATGCTCCCTGAAACCCGGGTCCTGCTGCAGCTGGACCGCCAGCCCCTGAAGCCCCGCTACCGCCTTGGCCTGCTCACTCAAGGCCTGCGTCTTGCGGGTGTAATCTCCCTCCATCGCCCGGTGACGGGCCAGAAGAAACTTCCTGGCCTCCGGACTCTGGGCCCGGAATACCTCTTTATCCTCCTTGCTCCAATGCGCCGGCGGCTCCAACTCCTCAACCTGCTGCTGCTGCTGCTGCTGCTGCTGCTGCTGCTGCTGCTGCCCCTGCTGCTGTTGCTGCTGCTGCCGCTGCCGGTCATCACGGTGCGTGTCGCTGATCTCCGGAGAGGCCGTGAAGTCCACATTCTCCGGACTTGCCACGTCACCGTCCGGGTCAGTTATCCGGTCAAGATCATCCACCAGCGAGTCAAGCGCGTCGTCCGCTACGCTGGCCCGGGCAACTGCCTGATTTACCAGCTCATTCTCAAAATTCTGCTTCTCTGCCGCGTCTGCCATCTCTTTGTACCTCCTGTGTCCATCGTGGACTGGATAGGTTAACCTCTGTCCTCCAGCTTCCGCAGTTTGCCTCCAAGCATCCTGACCTGAAACCGCAGCCTGCCGTTCTCCTTCTTCAACTCCTCAAGCTCCTCAAGCTTCTCAAGCTCCTTCAATCTCAACTTCATCTTCTCGTTCTGCCGGATAAGCTCCTTCACCCGGCGGCGACTGAACTGGTTGCCGATAATCATAACATGCCACCTTTCTCCACAGTTTCATCCCCCTGCAGCTTCATGGCCGCCGCTATCCCCGCCTGAACCATGCTCTCCAGACCATTGATGAATGACTGTAACGCGTCACGCGCCGCAACCTCCTCGGTAAAACCCTTGTGGTCATGCGCCGACAACTCTAATATCCGGCTGTTCCGCTGCCGGATTGCCTCTTTGAAGCATGTTCGCAGAAACTCGTCCTGCAGCAGCCGCTTGGCCCGGTTGCCCTGCTTCAATACCTTCTGGAGATACTCCTCCTCCTGCGACTGGACCGGCGATTCCCGGTTGTCCTGCTTGCCCATTCATTCCTCCCTGCTGCTGGGCCGGATCGATTAACAACTCGTCAATATCCATGCCCAAAAGTTTGTATTTTCTGATCAACGTGTCGCGGACCTCCACAGGCGTCGCCAAGCCCATCTTGATGCCGGCAGACAGTTGAAACTGCACCAGCTGGTCAAGCAACATGGCCGCCTGCTGCTTCTCCTGCGGCCCCACACCCACGTCAATCTTGATGTCATACTCTCCCATCAGATCGTCTGGATGAACCTCCAGACCGTTCCCGATAACCCGGATTACATCGTCACCCGGCCATTTCTGGTTGATAAATATAAAATCCCGGATGATGCCCTTCAAAGCCGTGTTCCCCAACGTCCTCGCCACCAGCTTCAACCGCTGCTGCGCCGCCGTCATGATCATCGTCACGCCCCTTGCAGTCTTGTTCAACGAGTCGCTGTCCAAACCCTGATTGTACTTGGTGACTCCGGTCTTGCCCTCAATGTCACCCTGCTCCATCTCGATGGCCTTCAAAACAAACTCCTGCGGCGGCTTGATCTCCAGCGTCTTCACACGGTTCGGATTGCCAAGCAGGGGACTCATCGGCCGGCGAGTCAATAAAAGATTGTACATGTTGGGATCGTCGGTGACCGGATTCTGGTACGTCGCCTGCGCCGCCGCATCCTGCACCAGCCGCTTCAGGTTCGTCATCGTCTTCTGGTCCTCCTTCAGAATCTCCGCCAGCGGAATGCCCGGTATCTTGTGCCCCTCCGGATACGCTACCCCCAGCCTGAACGGCGGCCGGCGATACGGATTTACCTCCATGTTCAATACCACGTCCTCGCTGATCGTCAGGATCACGTCCTCCAGAATGCCGTCACCGTCTATGTCCAGCTTGCAGTAACACTCAAAAACATCAACCTCCTGCGCCGGCTCCAACTCCGGCTCCGTGCTCCGCTGGTTCAACGCCGAGTCGTCAATCTCGGACGTGGTCAAATTGTACTCCAACTCCTCGTCGTCCATCGGACTCAAAAACCGATCCCGCAGCTTGGCATACGACCCCTCCCGGTAGTCCCCGTCATCCTCCTTCTGCCGGATGTAAGACAACGACCTCCGAACCTTGTGGTAAACCAGCGGACAGTCGTCGATGTCCTTGTACCCGGGGCTGAAACCAAACTCCCACGGCGGAATGCACTCCATGACTGGACCACGGTACTTCACCTCCCGCTTTATCAACTTCACGTTCTCAAAGTACCTGAAATCATTACCCAAATCGTCAGTCCCAGTCACCTCGTCGTACTTCGAAACCGTGATCTCCGGCATGTCGCTGACCATGCTGAACTGGTCCTCGGTCAGCAAGTCAAACGTCCTGTCCTCGGTGTAATACTCCTCCGCGTGGTAAACTTTCATCACCCCGTAAAAGTACAATAATGTATCACGAATGAAGCTGATCAGCACCTTGTACCCGTCCTGCTTGCGGTACATCTGGTACCTGATCACCTCCTTGAAATCATCCGCCCGCTGCTTGTCGTCACTCAACAACTGGAACCAGTCATCGTTGAATATCTCCACCAGGCTGGGCATCATCCCCTCAATGGCATTCCAGATTACCGGATCCACCACACTCGCCCAACCCTCAATCTCGTTGCCGTAAGGCTGCGCCCGGTACAACTGATAGTACTGCTCCCTCTCATCGCCTAAGTCGTCAGCGTACTGGATGGCATCGTCCAGCGCTCCCCTGATCATCCCTATGATCTCGCTGTCCTCGTAATCCTTCATAGCAATCTCCCGGGCATCTCGCCAACATCGGCAATCTCCACACTGATCATGTCAGTGGATAATGCCGCATATTGCAGCGCCTCGCATACATGGCTGTACTCGTTTTTCTCTGGCTGATCAGTGTACCGCGCCGTGCCGCTGACCTGCATCTTGCGGTACCGGTACCGGCCGCCCAAACCCTTGATCAGGGTTCGACACCGCGGGTCAATAAGCATCCCCGGCTGCTTGTCAATATACTTCGTCAGGTAGAAAGCTACCGCCTCGCGCCGGGCCGCAAAGTTGTTCGTGTGGGCAGGATAGGCCGCCAGACGCGCGTCAATGAACTCGTCAAAACACGTCCGCTCATCCGTCTGGGCCCGCTGAGAGCCCGCAGGATCACCATAAACCACAGGGGTGACGTCAGGATACTCCATCGCCAGCACCGGCTTCAGCGCATCCATTATGAAGCGCCTGATGCCCATGTCAGCGCTCACTACCTCCGCCAGCACCCGGAACTGACCCCGGGGGCTGATCTGGCAGATCACCGCCGCCGGAGTCAACCCAAAATCCTGCCCGATCAAAAGCGGACGATTATTGTATACCTTAAGCGGCGAC
>JAOZRP010000465.1 GCA_029940125.1 bacterium | reverse complement strand
GCTGCTGCTGGCCGCCGGAAAGGCCGGTGCCGGGCTGATCCAGCCGGTCACTGACCTCATCCCAGAGGCCTGCTCTTTTCAGAGAATGTTCAACCAGATCATTCAATTCACTGCGGCTGCTGGTCAGGCCGTGAATCCGGGGGCCGTAGGCGACATTTTCCCAGATGGATTTGGGAAAAGGGTTGGGCTTTTGGAATACTATGCCGACCCGGGCCCGCAGGAGTACCACATCAACCGATGAATCATAAATATTCTGGCTGTCAAGGGTGATTTCACCTTCTACCCGGCAGCCTTCAATGGTATCATTCATGCGGTTAAGGCAGCGCAGGAAGGTGGATTTGCCACATCCCGAAGGACCGATCATGGCGATAACTTCGTTGCGGCCGATATCCAGAGAGACATTCCTGATAGCTTGATTGTCCCCGTAAAAAACATTAACATTTCGACATGACATGCGTGGATTGTCAACAAAAGGTGTGCCGACCGTGCGTCTGGACTGCCGATCCACAAGCCCCTTTTTTGCTGGTGATTTTTCCAGTTCCTGATCAAAAGTGCCGGTGCAAGTGCAGTTGTTGTTCATGGTCAATTCCGCCGTACTTTTCATATTCATTCCTGTCTGTTTGTAAAAGGATGACAGTAATATTATATGGCCAGGTCCCGCCAAAAGGGGGAACCTGGCCGGCAAAAGGTGATCGGAACTATTCGAAATCGTTGATGGTTATGACCGGTGCCAGATCCTTGGCGATACGGGCATACCTTTCCCGCTCCGCCTTCGGCATGGGAATAAGTCCCCTTTCACTCAGGTAACCGTCGTCTCCCCAGGCTTTTTCACTGGTGAATTCGGCCAGATATTCGCGGATGCCGGGAATGGCCCCCACATGCTGTTTCTTGACATAGAAGAAGAGGGGACGGGAGAGGGGATATTTGCCGCTGGCAATGTTCTCAAATGACGGCTGTACGCCATCCACAAAGGCTCCCTTGATTTTATCACTGTTCTGGTCAAGGTAGCTGAATCCAAAAACTCCCATGGACGTATGATCGGCTTCCAGTTTCTGGACAATAAGATTGTCATTTTCTCCAGCCTCGATATAAGCACCGTCTTCACGGACCGTATGGGCGATGACCTTGAACTTTTTCTTGTCTGAATGTTTGAGCGCCTTCAACCAGGCAAAGGTTTTTGCACCACCCTGCATGGCCAGTTCGGCAAAGGCATCGCGGGTTCCGGAGGTAGGCGGTGGTCCCAGAACCTTAATGGTAATTGCTGGCAGGTCGGGGTTTACGTCTTTCCAGGTTTTATAAGGGTTGGGAATGACGCTTTCGCTGCCATCCGGATTAGGGACTTCTTTTGCCAGGGCCAGGAAAATATCCCGCCGACTGACCTTGAAAGTCTGGGCCTTTTTTGCGTTAGCCAACACAATGCCGTCATAACCGATTTTAATTTCCACCACTCCCTTGACGCCGTTCTTGCGGCAGCGTTCAAATTCCGATTTTTTAATTGCCCGGGAGGCGTTGGTGATGTCGGGGTGCTGGGCGCCGACGCCGGCGGAAAAGAGCTTTAATCCGCCGCCGGAGCCGGTTGATTCGATCTTCGGGGTTTTGAATTTGGTGGTTTTGCCGAACCGTTCCGCGACCACGGTGGCAAAGGGATACACGGTTGAAGAGCCGACGATGTAGATATAATCGCGCGCGGCTCCTGCCTGGGACATTCCTGCCGGAATCAGCAAACATAAGGCTGCCAGCAGCATGAAAATTTTTTTCAACATTTTTTCCTCCATTTCTACAGCAGTGTCCGGTATGTTTTTTGCGTTGTTCTAAAGTCGGCAGCCGGTGCTGT
>JAOZRP010000464.1 GCA_029940125.1 bacterium | reverse complement strand
ATGACGCAGGTTGCCGCGTAACGATGAAGATGGAGTTGTTACGAAGCCATCAACAGCTAACAGCTTAAAAAAGATATGCACATGAATCTCAAGAACAAACGGCTGGGGGAAATGCTGGTCAGCGCCAAGCTGATCTCCGAGGCCCAGCTGTCCCAGGCCCTGCAGGAACAGAAGATGAACGGCGGCCGGCTGGGGTCCCACCTGGTCAAGCTTGGCTACATCAGCGAAGACGACCTGATCAACTTCCTCTGCGTCCAGTACGGGGTGCCGGCCGTCAACCTGCGGGACTTCAAAATCGACGAACAGGTCGCCACCCTGATTCCCACCGACCTGGTCAACAAGTACCTTACCATTCCCATCAACCGGGTGGGTTCGACCCTGATCGTCGCCACCTGCGACCCCACCAACATTTCCGCCATTGATGACATAAAGTTCATCACTGGTTACAATGTTGAAATCGTCGTGGCTTCGGAAACGATGATCAAGGAGACCATTGAAAAGCTCTTTGACTCGTCCAGCATGCTTGAAGACGTCCTGTCCACCTTCGATGACAGCGAGCTGGAACTGGTCCAGGAAGAAGAGGATCTGAACGTTTCCGAGCTGAAAAAGGAAACCGAAGACGCCCCGGTCATCCGCCTGGTCAACCACATCCTCGTGGATGCCATCCGCAAGGGCGCCAGCGACATCCACCTGGAGCCCTACGAAAAGATGTTCCGGGTCCGCTACCGCATTGACGGCGTGCTCTACGAGGTAATGAAGCCGCCGATGAAGCTGAAAAACGCCATCACTTCCCGGGTGAAGATCATGTCCGAGCTGGACATCGCCGAACGGCGCCTGCCCCAGGACGGCCGCATCAAGATGAAGATCAGCAAAGACAAAACCATGGATTTTCGGGTTTCGGTGCTGCCCACCCTGTTCGGCGAAAAAATAGTCCTGCGCCTGCTGGACCAGTCCAACCTGCAGCTGGACATGACCAAGCTGGGCTTCGAGGAAAAGCCCCTGGAACAGGTGAAAGAGGCCATCTACCAGCCCTACGGCATGGTCCTGGTCACCGGCCCCACCGGCAGCGGCAAAACCACCACCCTCTACTCCGCCATCAGCGAGCTGAACAAAACCTCGGACAATATTATGACCGCCGAAGATCCGGTGGAATTCAACTTGCAGGGAGTCAACCAGGTGCAGATCCGGGAAAAGATCAACCTGACCTTCGCCTCGGCCCTCAGGTCGTTTCTGCGCCAGGACCCGGACATTATCCTGGTGGGGGAAATGCGGGACCTGGAAACGGCGGAAATCAGCATCAAGGCGGCCCTTACCGGCCACCTGGTCCTTTCCACCCTGCACACCAACGACGCGCCCAGCACGATCACCCGGCTGATCAACATGGGGGTGGAGCCTTTTCTCATCGTTTCATCCCTGAACCTGGTTCTGGCCCAGCGGCTGGCCCGCAAGCTCTGCCCCAGCTGCAAGGAGCCCGAGGACATCCCGGTAAAGGCCCTGATTCAAAGCGGCATGAAGGAGGAGGTGGCGGCCGAGGCGGTCTGCTACTCCGGCAGGGGCTGCAACGAGTGCAACAACACCGGCTACAAGGGCCGCATCGCCCTCTACGAAGTCATGCCGATGACCGACGCCCTGAAAACCGCGGTGATCGACGGTGCCAACACCATCGAACTCAAGGAAATGGCGATCAAGAACGGCATGAAAACCCTGCGCCAGAGCGGCCTGAGCAAGGTGCTGGAAGGCGTGACGAGTTTTAGAGAAGTACTGAGGGTGACCGCGAAAGATTAGAAAGCCGGAGATTTTCTAATCTTAGCTTTCAGCGATCAGCAGTCAGCTTTCAGCTAACA
>JAOZRP010000463.1 GCA_029940125.1 bacterium | reverse complement strand
ACTTCAGAACAACGCAAAAAACATACCGGACACTGCTGACAATTTCTTGTTTTTTGTGACAGCCTTTCAGGGATAAGGCACTAATCGTCTACCTTGCGTTCATCGGGAAATAAACATTTCCAGATGAACATTAAACTACAAGCTGACCACCTTGGCTTCCAGCAGGCCGTCCTGCTGCAGCAGTTCCTCCAAAACCTCTTCAGGAACCTCATTGTCCAGGGAAACAAATGAAACCGCCTTGCCGCCCATGATCCGCGACAGGTTGAAGCCGGCGATGTTAATCCGGTGTTTTCCCAGCACCGTACCGACGCGCCCGACGATGCCCGGTTTGTCGATATTTTTGAAATACAGGTAACTGCCTTTGGCCACCATCTCCAGGTGAAACTGGTCCAGAAACAGGATCCGGCAGACATTGTCAGCAAACACCGTCCCGCCGATCACGTGCTCGTCAACATCGGTTTTCAGGCGCAGGAGCAGCAGGTCATTGTAGTTCTCGTACGATGAAATTTTAGACTCGTGAATCTCCATGTCCCGTTCCCTGGCCAGGTAGGGAGCGTTGATGAAGGAAACCGTTTCCTTGATGTTCTTTTCAAGAAAACCTTTCAGGCCAGCAGCGGTAAAAGGCTGAAAGCTGAAGGGAATGTCAAAAACCCGCTCGCCAAAATCTTCCTTGAATTTCTGGCCGACCATGATCAGTTCCAGCAGTTCGGGGCGGCCTTTGGAAATCTGGGCGGCCAGCCGGCCCATGGATTCAGCCAGGTCGAAATAAAGCTGCATTACCGGCGGCAGCTGGGAACGCATGTAAGGGATATTGACCGCGTTCTCGTATGCTTTCCCCTGCAGGGCATTGATGACCTGGCGGGCGATGATTACCGCCACCCCTTCCTGGCCCTCCACCGTGTTGGCTCCTATATGGGGGGTAACGAAAACGTTCTCCAACTCCAGCAGCTTGTGATGACCCAGCGGTTCCTGGCCAAACACATCCACCCCGGCGGCAAAAACCTTGCCGGAACGGACAGCGTCATACAGGGCGTCTTCGTTGATAATCCCGCCCCGGGCACAATTGATGATAATGACGCCGTCCTTCATGCAGTCAAACTCCGGACCGGTAATCATATTTTTGGTTTCACTGGTTTTCGGGGTATGAACGGTAATCACGTCACTTAAGGAAAGGACATCTTCCAACCGATCGTAAAGGGAAACGCCCAATCCGGTAGCCTTGGCCTCCTTGATGTAAGGATCAAAAGCAATCACCTTCATCCCGAAGGCCTTGGCCCGGGCCGCCACGCTGCCGCCGATCCGCCCCAGGCCGATGATGCCCAGGGTCTTGCCATACAACTGCCGGCCCATGAACTTTTTCCTGGTCCATTCCTCCCGCTTTAACGAGGTGTTGGCCGCCGGAATCTTCCGGGCCGCGGCCAGCATCATGCCCATGGTCAGCTCGGTGGCGGCAATGGTGTTGCCGGTCGGGGCGTTCATGACAATGATTCCTTTAATGCTGGCCGCTTCGATATCAATATTGTCCAGTCCCACTCCGGCCCGGCCGATAATTTTCAAGCGGCCGGGATTTTCCAGCAGATCGGCAGTAATCGTCGTTCCGCTCCGGGTAATGATGGCATCATACTCTCCAATGCAGTCTTTCAGCTCATCGGGGGAGATGCCCACCCGGATATCCAAATCCACCTGTTCCTCATTTTCCAGAATTTCAATGCCCTCAGGGGCCAGATTGTCGGTAATCAGAACTTTATACTGAGACATAACAAACTCCCATGCAAATTTTTACAGGCACTGGTTTACATCCGGAAACTGGCGTTTCCGAATGAGCTGTTAGCTATCAGCCTTTAG
>JAOZRP010000462.1 GCA_029940125.1 bacterium | reverse complement strand
TGTTTGTTCCTGAACTGGAAATAGCAATTATTTATCTTCACGAAGCTTTTCCGCCGCGTCCTGAATGGCGTCAACAATCTTGTTGTATCCCGTGCAACGGCACAGGTTTCCCGAAAGCCCGGCACGAATTTCCTGTTCCGTGGGGTTGTGATTATTGTTGAGCAGGTAAGCTGTGGACATGATCATGCCGGGAGTGCAGAAGCCGCACTGGATGGCCCCTTTCTGGATAAACGATTCTTGGATGGGATGAAGCTCCTCGGCGTTGGGGGCCATGCCTTCAATGGTGGTGATTTCCTTTCCCTGCACCTCGATGGCCAGAGTCAGGCAGGAACTGACTGATTTGCCGTCAACCAGTACGGTGCAGGCCCCGCAGTCTCCGGTGCCGCAACCAAGCTTGGTGCCGGTCAATTTCAGATCTTCGCGCAAAACCTCATTAAGGGTTCTCCATGGGTTGACTGCCAGTTGATAGGTGTCACCATTGACTTGTAGCGAAATTGTTTGCTTCATTTTTTTACTCCTTAATGCAATGGACGGTTTTTAACCGCTATAACTTCAGCCATGATGCTGATGGCAATTTCTTCCGGTGTCTGGGCGTTGATTTCCAGCCCTATGGGTGCGTGTATCGCTTGTACTTCATGGGCGGGAAAACCATCGTCCAGCAGCCTTTTTTTGACGCTCATCGTGCGCCGTCGACTGCCAATCATGCCCAGATAAGCATAGGGCGTGCCTAAAAGTTGGCGCAGCAGCATGTCGTCGTAACGATGTTCCCTGGTAATGAGAATGAAGTAACTGCTTCGCGATGACAGGGAAAGCTCCCGGATGTTTTCCATTGGGGCAACAATGACTTTTCTTGCCCGGGGGAAGCGATGGGGGGAAGCGAATTCCTGCCGGTCATCGATTACGGTTATGTCAAAATCACACCAGGAAGCCATTTCCACCAGGGGAATAGCCAAATGCCCGGCACCGAAGACTACCATCCGCGGCCGGGGCATAAGCGGCGTGACCAAAACCTGACAGCCTTTCAGGGAAAGAACACCATGCTTCTGTTCCGGTTGCCAGGCCCGGGCTAATTCTTTTCCCCCGTCAGGCACCCCAAACGCGGCCAGAAGGTTTCCGCTGTTAGGTTCCAACAATAATTTGGCCCCGGTTGGGAAGCCGGAACTGCCGCTGATGATCTCAAGCAGGGTTATGGGATCGCCGGCGTCAAGCTTCAGAACAATTTTTTCTGCCAGAAACCGCTCTTCCCTTGACCAGTAGCTGATGAGGGTTTGAAACCAGCCGCCGCAAATAGCCGGAGAATCAAGGCCCTGCTCGCCGGCCAGGGAAATTTTGACGACCAGGCTTTCCTTGCTGCTGATCGCCTGCCGGGCCTGCATGATGATGTCATGCTCGCCAATGCCACCGCCGATGGTGCCGCCGATGGAACCGTCAGCCTGAACCAGCATGCGGGTGCCAACGCCCCGGGGCACAGAGCCTTGCTTATCGATAATGGTGCAAATGGCAATCCCTGTTGCGCTTTCAGCCAGGGTATCTGCTAATGTTTCCCATGAAAATTCCATATCTGGAACGCCTGCACCCTGCTGTAGCGGCAAAAGGTTAAACCCGGATGCGCACTAGCTTACAACGAACAACCTTGGTGGCCAGTTATTAGTGCCTTACGCCTGAAATGCTGTCACTCTTTCCAGTACCCCCTTGAGGGGTACAAAAAACAAGAAATTGTCGGGAATACATTCAGGATGTTCGGGCTTGGCTCATAGCGGCACACACCTCGGAGCGGCACACGATGTGCCGCGAGAATGAGCGAGAGCCATGCCGGAACATCCTGACACCTTATACCTTGATTTT
>JAOZRP010000461.1 GCA_029940125.1 bacterium | reverse complement strand
AATCACTCAATGTTTTTCCTGATTCTGTCCAGCTTTTGAAGGGGGTTTGCGACAGGTAGGCGTTGTAATACCTTTTATCCCCCGAGACTTCCTGCCCCAGCCAGTCAGGCAGAGAAAAATGCACGTCCTCGCTTTCCAGTTCGATTTCAGCCAGCACCAGGCCTTCGTTGGCGCCGTGGAAGACGTCTATTTCCCATGCGTAGCCATCGTCAACGGGGAGGCGATAGCGGGTTTTATGGATTACCTGACCCTGACAGAACTCAGCCAGCATCTGTTCGGCATCGGCAACCGGCAGGGAATATTCAAATTCCAGCCGGCGAATGCCCGACTTGGCGCTCTTCAGGGTCAGCCGGGCCTGTGAACCGGCAATCCGCACCCGGATGGCCGTTTTATCCGTCGTGGCCAGGTAGCCCTGTACCATCCTGGTTCCCTTTCCGGCTCGCTTCATCCACTCCATGGATTGTACCAGGTATTTTCTTTCGATCTCCACGCCCATTGCTTTTTCCTTTTCATCCTGACAACATGTGACATAGTCATAAGTATCTTCATTACCCGAAGCGGGAATATCTGTCTGCCGCAGCTTCTGCTTGACAGGTCCACCACGTCAGGGGTAAGTTATATGACAAAACTCAAAGTCAGGATAGTCTTTTTTTCAGGACGTCATCCCTGATGTGTTGCCGGTAAGGAGCTTCCTCATGAAAACAGCAAAAGATATTATGACCACACCGGTGGTTACGGTCAAGCCTGAAATGGAAATCAAGGATCTGGCAACCAGGCTGAGCGATAATCGCATCAGCGGGGCTCCGGTGGTTGATGAGGAAGGACGATTGCTGGGGATTGTTACCGAAAGCGACCTTCTTTTGACGGAAAAACCGGTGCATATCCCCACGTTTTTTATCCTGCTCGATTCCCTGGTGTATTTTGAAAATCCTTTCAAGCTGGACAAGGAGCTGAAAGAACTGACCGCCCGCACGGTGGCCGATATTTACACTCCGGACTGCCTGACAATCTCTCCGGAGACGCCGGTTGACGAAATTGCCAGCCTGATGGTGGAGGAAAAAATATATCTTCTGCCGGTCGTTGACCAGGACAAGAAAGTTGTCGGCATTGTCAGCCGCACCAATATGCTGTCCCTGATTACCTGACGGAAAAATGAACCGGCGTTTCCTTGCCTCAATGTAATTCATCAAGAAAAATTGTTCCTGACGCTGAAAATATTTTCCCGTGATAAACGGGAAAAAAACGTTTATTGTCCTAAGTTTATTGATTATTTTGCGGAAATTGTCTAAAGAAGAACGATATATCAGCAGCTCTCCGGACGAAACCATCAATGTTGGTGAAAATCTGAGCCGGGAATTGCGGTCGGGATCCCGCGTTTTTGCCCTTTATGGAACCTTGGGCGCCGGGAAGACCCTGTTGACCAAGGGCATCGCCCGGGGCCTGCAGATTCCCGACTGGTACTACGTCAACAGTCCGACCTTTACCCTGATCAATGAATACGAGGGCCGCCTGCCCCTGTATCATTTTGACTTGTACCGGCTGGGCGACCAGGATGATCTTCTGGAAATCGGCTTCGAAGACTATGTGCAGAAAACGGGAGTGGTGGTAATAGAGTGGCCGGAGAAGGCCATGGATCTGCTTTGTTCACTTGATGTTGTTAGAATTGATCTGCACATTACCGGGGAGAAAAGCCGTGAAATTGTTGTTAATATGGGTTTTTAACTTTCGGCCTTCAGCTCCCGGCTCAACCAGCCGTTTTATTGCTGTTTTGCTGAAGATTGACGGCTGATCGATGTTAAGTATTCCCGACAATTTCTTGTTTTTTTACCCCTCAAGGGGGTACTGAAAAG
>JAOZRP010000128.1 GCA_029940125.1 bacterium | reverse complement strand
CTGGTTTTTTTCTCCTGGACGATTATTCTTCTTTACCTGATCATCCAGTATAAATACCGGTTGTATTTACTGGGAGCCTTTGTTACCCCTTTTGCCGCCATGGGCATGGCCTATGCTTCCATCTCACCCCAGGTGAATGAAACTATTCAACCTCTGGTGCCGGCCCTGCAAAGCAACTGGCTGATTTCCCATGTGATTACTTGCTTCCTTGGTTATGCCGCCTTTGCGGTTTCCTGTGGGGTCAGCATCACCTACATCCTGAAGAAACGCCATGAAGAACAGCATAAAGAAGGGGGGCTGCTGGCCAGTTTTCCCTCTTCCTCGGTGCTTGATGAACTGATTTACAAAACCATTGCCATTGGCTTCCCCCTGCTTTCCATCGGCATTATCACCGGGGCTGCCTGGGCAAACTACGCCTGGGGCACCTACTGGAGCTGGGATCCCAAGGAAACCTGGTCGCTGATTACCTGGTTTATTTATGCCGCCTTCCTTCACGCCCGCATAACCAGGGGGTGGCGGGGAATTAAAGCGGCGACCTTGTCCATTGTTGGTTTTGCCGCTGTCATCTTTACGTATCTGGGGGTTAATCTGCTGCTGTCAGGTTTGCACAGCTATGGTGCCGGTTGAACCATTTTTTCGTTCAGATTATTTCTGCCGGAGTCGAAAATATCTAACATGAGGTTGGATATATGTTGACTCCGGTTTTTTTTTGTATATAATTGCACATAACTGGAGAATAGTTTTCGATATTTCCATCCGGAAACTGCGGTTTCCGGATGGGTTGTCAGCTGTCGGCCTTTAGCCCTTGGCTTGAACTTGTTTTTCCAATGTTTTTACCGAAAGCTGAAAGCTGACTGCTGAAAGCGTTGACCAGGAAACAGGTGTTTCCTGTTCAACACTCTTTAACTTATGGAAGTGGAGGCGAAAAATGGCGGCAGTAAAAGTAGCGGTAAATGGCTTTGGTCGGATAGGCAGGGATTCCCTGCGGGCCGCGGTGAATGACGACCGATTTGATTTTCGGGCGATTGTCAGTACCACTGATGATGCCAGGACCATGGCTCACTTGCTGAAATATGATTCGGTTTCCGGAACCCTTGACGCGGAAGTGGTCCCCGGCGATAAGATGTTGACGGTCAATGGTAAGGAAATTCGGTTGATTGCCGGGCGTGATCCCCTGAAGGTGCCCTGGAAGGATCTGGGTGTGGATATCGTGATGGAATGTTCCGGCTTGTATCGGCAGCGGGACAAGGCGGCGGTTTTTCTTGATGCCGGGGTGAAGCGGGTGGTAGTGTCCGCACCGGTGAAGCAGGCGGACACCACCATCGTGATGGGCGTCAACCAGGGCGATTTCAACCCGGAAAAACACTTTGTGGTCTCCAATGCGTCCTGCACCACCAACTGCCTGGCGCCGGCTGCCAAGGTTCTGCTGGAAAATTTTGGCATTGTTCGCGGGATGATGACCACCATCCATTCCTATACCAGGGATCAGCAGATTCTGGATTCCCGGCATAAGGATCTGCGGCGGGCCAGGGCGGCAGCCATGTCCATGATTCCCACGACAACCGGGGCGGCGGCGGCTGTCGGGCTGGTGCTTCCCCAGTTGAAAGGCAAACTTGACGGATTGGCGGTCCGGGTGCCGACCCCAGATGTTTCGATCGTGGATCTCGTGGTCGAGGTTGAAAAGGAAACCTCTGCCGAGGCGGTAAACGATGCTTTCCGTCAGGCGGCCGCGGGACCGCTGGCTGGAATTTTGATGGTTTCCGATGAACCGCTGGTTTCCATTGACTACAACCACAATCCTTTTTCCTCCATTATTGATGCCGAGTTGACCAACGTGATAGGTGGCACCATGGTCAAGGTGATGGCCTGGTATGACAACGAGTGGGGGTATGCCAACCGGCTCAATGACCTGACTGCTTATGTGGCGGCGGAAACAGGGCTTGGATAATATTCATCCGGAGCGGTTTGTTTTTTGATGAACGGTTCCGACAATCAGCTTTCAATGCCAGGCTGGAAAAGCAAGCGATTCTTAAGTTGAGCGATTGGCGTTTAGCTTTAACAAGTCAAAACATCAGGCTTCATAAAGCTGCAAGACCTGAAAGGTGACGGTTTGCGATAGGAAACATGCGCCAATCATTGCCTTGAAAGTTAATGGCTGAATGCTAAAAGCTTGATTTAAATGGTTATTAAATGACTTGAATCTAGGTGAAATGGAGAGCAGAAAGCTGACAACCGACAAACGTTTTTCTTGCCGGTGCTGCAAAAGGAGAAACCACGATGATATGTTTTGTCGATGAGCTGAAGAATCAGGATCTGGAGGGGAAAAAGGCTTTTGTCCGGGTGGATTTTAACGTACCCCTGGATGACAGCGGCAACATTACTGATGATGTTCGCATTCGTCGGGTTCTGCCGACTATCAATGCTCTCCTGGATGAAGACCTGGTGGTGGTGATTGCTTCCCACATGGGGCGTCCCAAGGGTTCGGTGGTGCCGAAGTTTTCCCTGGCCCCAGTGGCCAAGCGTTTAAGCCGGCTGTTGAAAAAGGATGTTGTTTTCCTGTCCGACTGCATTGGTTCCAGTGTGCGGAAAACCTTGGATGAGGTTGCCCCCGGTACGGTTATCCTGCTTGAAAACCTGCGTTTTTACCCGGGAGAAACCAGCAACGATCCTGAATTTTCCCGGGCCCTGGCTGAAGGAATGGATTTGTATGTCAATGACGCTTTTGCCACTGCCCATCGGGCTCATGCGTCGGTGGTGGGGATTACCGAATACCTTCCCCATCGTTTTGCCGGTTTTTTAATGAAAGATGAGTTGAATTACTTCCATCGGGCCCTGGACAATCCCCTGCGGCCGGTGGTGGCCATTGTCGGTGGGGCCAAGGTGTCCAGCAAGTTGGGCGCCTTGGAAAATCTCATCAACCGGGTGGATAAAATTGTGGTTGGCGGGGCGATGGCTTTTACCTTCCTGAAAGCCATGGGTTTTGGTTTGGGTAAATCCCTGGTTGAAGATGATATGGTTGAACAGGCTGGAAGGATATTTCAGCAGGCCATTGATAAAGGTGTCCGTTTTTATCTGCCGGTGGATTGCGTGGCCGGCAACCGCATGACCCCGGACGCGGATACCAAGGTGATGCCGGTGCAGGAGATTCCCAAGGACTGGATGGGACTCGACATTGGTCCGGCAACCACGACGCTTTTCAATGAAGTGCTCCAAAATGCCAAAACCATCATTTGGAACGGACCCATGGGGGCGTTTGAAATAGATGCCTTCAGCCGGGGAACCCTGGCCATGGTGCATAATGTTGCCAATACCTACGCCCTGACCATTGTCGGTGGCGGGGACACCGATGTCGCCGTTCATAAGGCGGGAGAAATGGACCGGATATCCTATATTTCTACCGGCGGCGGAGCCTTTCTGAAACTGCTGGAAGGGGGAACCCTGCCGGCGATTGCGGCTCTGGATCGGGAAACCTGTGATTAGATCAAAGGCAAAAGGTTAAAGGTCAAAGGCAAAAAAAGGGGGAGGGATGAAGCGGAAAATCATTGCCGGCAACTGGAAAATGTACAAAACCATGACCGATGGATTGGCGTTTCTGGATGCCTTTGTTCCCCGGTGCCACCGGGAAATGATGGAGAAATGTTCGTTGATTCTGGCCCCCAATTTCACTCTGCTGGCTTCCATGGCTGCCCGCTGCCGGGAAGCCGGCATTGCCCTGGCGGCCCAAAACTGCCACCCCGGCGGCGAGGGAGCCTATACCGGGGAAACTTCTTTGGCCATGCTTGTCGATGTCGGCGTCAGCCATGTTCTGGTTGGTCATTCCGAGCGGCGGGCGCTTTTTGGGGAACAGGATAATTTTCTTAACCAGAAAGTGAAAGCGGTGTTGGCCGCGGGTCTTGTTCCCATCCTCTGCGTTGGGGAAACCCTGGCGCAGCGGGAAGCTGATGCCGCCGGGACGGTGGTTGAGAAGCAGCTGCGGCAGGGGCTTGACGAAGTTGTTCCTGATGGGCGGTTGATGATTGCCTATGAGCCGGTTTGGGCCATCGGCACCGGGAAAACGGCGACGGTTGACGATGCCAGGAGCATGCATCAGTTTATTCGTCAATGTCTGCGTTCTCTGGCCGTTGATGGCAAAGGGGAGGATGTTCCTATTCTCTATGGCGGCAGCGTCAAACCGGCAAATGCTCCCGGCCTGCTGGCTGAGGATGAGATCAATGGCGTCCTGGTTGGCGGTGCTTCCCTGAACCCGGAAGATTTTGCCCGGATTGCTGAAAGTGTTTGATCATCTTTCGCCATCAATCATGGGTTGAAGCGCTTAAGGCTTGACTTTCGGCGGATTAACTGCTAGAAATTCAGGCCTTTAAAATTTTCGGAGGAGAAAGCCTTGACGACTTTTATCATTGTTTTGCATGTGATTGTTTCCTTTGCCTTGATTTTTATCATCCTGCTGCAAACCGGCACCGGTGCCGGCATGGGGGCTGCTTTTGGGGCCGGCAGCAGCCAGACATTGTTTGGCAGCTCGGGGTCGAGCAAGTTTTTCACCCGTTTGACCACCATAGCAGCAACTATTTTCATGTTGACTTCCCTGTCCTTAACGATCAGCTCGGCCCACCGGGTAAAGGGAACAGTGATGGAAGGCTATACGCCGGCAAAACCGGCAGCGCCCATTTCAACCCCGGCTCAACCGGCCCAGCCGGCGGCTCCAGCCGTGGTTGACAAGAACGTCAAGGCTGAAAAGGCCAAACCGCAGGCTGACGTCCAGCCACCGGCAGCAGCGGTGCCAGAAAAAGCCAGGGAGAAAAAGACCGAGTAGAAAATAGATGGCTGCGCGGGAGGATGTCCGGCCGGAGGGCTGTTTAATCGGTTTGAAGCAGCTGCTGGATGATCTTTCGTGCTGCCTGGTGAATCGACAGGTTGTCGGTAATAATCTTTATATGACACCTTTCATAAAAGGGCCTTCTTTCATTGAGAAGGTCCTTTATTTTTTGGTGTCTGAACTGTTTGTCCGCCGCCGTTTTCCCTGAGGGGTACAGCAGGGGGCGTGAACAGCTTGATGCCGTTCTTTCTGCCAGGGTTTCCCAGCCGGCGTCCAGGAAAACAACGTATCCTGAAGCTTCCATCAGCCGGCGATTTTCTTCACTGATGATGGTGCCGCCGCCGGTGGACACTATGTGGGGAGGATTTTTCAGGACTTCTTTTAGAAATCGTGTTTCCAGCTGACGGAAGACATCTTCTCCCTGTTGAGCGAAGATGTTGGCAATGGTTAATCCCGTTTGTTGTTCAATGTATTCATCGAGATCAATAAAGGGCTGCTGCAGTATCTTCGCCAGTTCCCTGCCCACCGAGGATTTTCCCGAGCCCATGAAGCCGATAAGAATGAGATGCCGCTCAATGTTCATCAGCAATGGTTTTGTCCGTATCAGTCAGCCGGGAGTGGAAAAAGTCAAGCTAAAATAAACGCAGATGATCGATATACTTCTGGTAGTGAGCCGTGGTTTCTTCAATGAAGTCCCCGCCGAATTTTTCCAGGAACAACCTGGCTATTTCAATGGCCACCGCTGCTTCGCCGACCACCGCGGCGGCCGGCACGGCACAGGTGTCAGACCGTTCAACCGAGGCCTGGAAGGATTGCTTGCTGGCCAGGTCAACTGACTGCAGCGGCCGGTAAAGGGTGGGGATCGGTTTCATTGCCGCCGTAACGATAATGTCTTCGCCGTTGCTGATGCCGCCTTCAATGCCGCCGGCATTGTTGCTCAGGTGATAAAATCCCCGGTCCTGTGCATAATGTATCTCGTCATGGACCCGGGAACCCGGGGTCCGCGCCGCTTCGAACCCCAGGCCGATTTCCACCCCTTTTATTGCCTGGATGCTCATCACTGCCTGGGCCAGGCGGCCGTCCAGCTTGTTTTCATATTGGATGTGGCTGCCGATGCCCGGCGGCAGTCCCCGGGCGACGACGCGAAAACATCCTCCCAGGCTGTCACCTTCCTGTTTTGCCTTGTCCACCACCTTTTTGAGCTTTTTTTCCAGTTGGGGATCCGGAACCCGGAAAGGCGATTCCTCCGCCATGAGCGCCAGCTGTTCATCATCCTGCTGCCGGATTTCTGGTCCAAGTTCATGTTCGCCGATGCTGATGACGTAGGAAAAAATTTTAACCGTGAAATGTTGAAGCAGGGCTTTGCATACCGCGCCGACGGCGACCCGGATGGCAGTTTCCCTGGCGCTGGAGCGCTCGAGGATGTTGCGGGCGTCCCGCTGGTTGAATTTGAGGCAGCCGGCCAGGTCGGCGTGTCCAGGCCGGGGATGGGTGACTGGACGACTCTGGTCGGCATCGGCAGCCAAAGTGGACATTTCCTGCCGCCAGTTGCTCCAGTCCTTATTTTTAATCACCAGGGTTAAAGGATTGCCGGTCGTTTTGCCGAATCGCACCCCGGATTGAAAGGAGACCTGATCGGTTTCTATCTGCATGCGCTGGCCGCGGCCATAGCCCTGCTGTCGCCGGCAAAGGTCATGGTTGATCTGCTCTTCATTGAGCGGCAGATTGGCAGGAATGCCGGAAATGATGGCAGTGAGCTGGGGACCATGGGATTCCCCGGCGGTCAGGTAGGTCAGCATAATAGTTCAGTTCCTCTTGATTTGTCAGTGCTCATCGCCAACACGGACGCTGCTCGCAGTCAAAATTCTATTTTACCATGAAGAATTGAAGGGCATGAAGTTCAATGAGCAATTCTTCGCTCTTCATCTGCTTCATGGTTAAGTAGTTCTCTTTTTTACACCCCTCAAGGGGGTACTGAAAAGAGT
>JAOZRP010000127.1 GCA_029940125.1 bacterium | reverse complement strand
CCGGACAGTACTGAGAAATTGTCGGAAATACATTCAGGATGTTCGGGCTTGGCTCGCAGCGGTTTTGGCCGCCGAACGAATCACACGATGTGATTCGCGGCGGACGCCTCGGAGCCGGCCATGGACGGCCGGCGAGAATGAGCGAGAGCCATGCCGGAACATCCGGTTAAAGTTTCCAATGGTTTTCAGAGTAATGCAAAAGCAAATACGCGATAGTCATTGGTTCAGGAGCTGACCGCTGAAAGCGGTTACTGTTTCCCGGCCTCCCATATCCGCAGCAGGCGAATGAGCAGCGGCTTCAATTGATCCAGCGGCAGCGAATTGGCCCCGTCGCACAAAGCCCGGTCGGGATCCGGGTGAACCTCCATGAACAGGGCGTCGACGCCGGTTGCGGCGGCCGCCGCCGCCAGGGTGGGAACCATCTGCCGGTCGCCGCCGGAACAGGTTCCCCGGGCTGCCGGCAGTTGAACCGAGTGGGTGGCGTCGAAAACCACCGGGCAGCCGGTTGCCTGCATGGTGGGGATGCCGCGGAAATCGACCACCAGGTTGTGGTAGCCGAAGGTGGTGCCCCGCTCGGTCAAAAGAATCCTGTCGTTGCCGGTACTGTTGATTTTGCCGGTGATGCTTCCCATGTCTTCGGGGGCCATGAACTGTCCTTTTTTGACGTTTAGCGGCTTCCCGGTTCTGCCGGCCGCCAGCAGCAGGTCCGTCTGGCGGCAGAGGAAGGCGGGAATCTGGATGATGTCGACAACTTCAGCCACCTTTTCCACTTCATGTTGATCATGGACGTCGGTGACCACGGGAATTCCCAGTTCATTTTTGACCCGGGCCAGGATTTCAAGCCCCTGGTCGATTCCCGGTCCCCGAAATGACAGCAGGTTGCTGCGGTTGGCCTTGTCATAGGAAGCCTTGAAAATATAAGGAATCTCCAGGTCCCGACAGACTGCCGCCACCCTGGCCGCTGTTTCCAGCACCAGCTTTTCGTCTTCAATGACGCAGGGCCCGGCGATCAGCGCCAGGGGCCTTCCCTTGCCGATCGCGATGGTGGAGTTGATGGTGACAGGATTCATGGTTTTATGACTGCTGATACTCCAGTGAGGCCTTGATAAAGGCGACAAAAAGTGGGTGAGGCTTCATGGGCTTGGAGGTGAATTCCGGGTGAAACTGGCAGCCAAGATACCAGGGATGGTCTTTGATTTCAATAATTTCCACCAGGGTGCGGTCGGCATGGGTGCCGGTAACCTGCAGGCCGCTGGCCTCAAGCAGTTCACGGTACTGGTTGTTGAATTCGTAGCGGTGCCGGTGCCGCTCGGAAATATTGTCCATGCCGTAGGCCTCGCGGGCCCGGGAGCCGGGAGCCAGCCGGCAGGGGTGCGCCCCCAGGCGCATGGTACCGCCCTTGGGGGTGTTTTCATCCTGGGTCATGGTTTCGCCGCCGTCCTGGGTTGTCCATTCCTTCATCAGGTAGATGACCGGGTAAGGGGTTTCGGGGTTGAACTCGGAGCTGTTGGCGTCGTCAAGCGCGGCGCAGTGGCGGGCAAACTCCACCGCCATCAGCTGCATGCCCAGGCAGATGCCGAACATGGGTATCTTGTTGGTCCGGGCATATTTGATCGCCTTGATCTTTCCCTCGATGCCCCGGTTGCCGAAGCCGCCGGGGACCAGGAATCCCGAAATGCCCGCGAACCTCTCGGCCAGCTGCTCATCGTTCAGCTCTTCCAGCTGTTCAGAGTCAATATAATCCAGGTCCACCCGGGCGTTGTTGGCAATGCCGCCGTGCACCAGGGCTTCGTTGAGGCTTTTGTAGGATTCCTTCAGGGCGGTGTACTTGCC
The DNA here is from genome assembly GCA_029940125.1 of bacterium. Taxonomy (GTDB): domain Bacteria; phylum Desulfobacterota; class Anaeroferrophillalia; order Anaeroferrophillales; family Anaeroferrophillaceae; genus DQWO01. Next base: position 4,968 of record JAOZRP010000127.1, on the reverse strand, counting down.
GACAATACCGATCCTGACCTCGTTCTGGGGCTCCTTGATCTTGTGGACGATCTTTTCCCAGACTCCCAGCCGGGGAGCTCCCGTCCAGATATTGAGCAGGGACACCACCTTGTCGTCCAATCCTTCGTGGTGCAGGGACAGAGGCACCTCGTAAATGCTTTCGACGTCGCGGGCCGTAAACACCGCCTCGGGGGGCAGGTTGCAGAAGAGAGATATCTTGGCCTTGATTTCCCGATTCAAGGGCCGGTCGGAACGGCAGAGAATAATGTCCGGCTGGATGCCGATGCTGCGCAGTTCCTTGACGCTGTGCTGGGTGGGCTTGGTTTTCAGCTCGCCGGCCGCCTGGATGTAGGGGACCAGGGTCAGGTGCATGTAGAGGACGTTTTCCGGCCCGATGTCATAGCGGAACTGGCGGATTGCCTCCAGGAAAGGCTGGCTTTCGATGTCGCCGACGGTGCCGCCGATTTCCACCAGAGCCACGTCAACATCGCCGGTTCCCCGGCGGATGCATTCCTTGATCTCGTCGGTAATGTGGGGAATGACCTGCACGGTTCCCCCCAGGTAGTCTCCCCGCCGTTCCTTGGTAATGACGGCGTCGTAGATCTTGCCGGTGGTGTAGTTGCTTTTTTTGGTCAGCTTGGCGTTGGTAAAACGCTCGTAGTGTCCCAGGTCCAGGTCCGTTTCCGCCCCGTCGTCGGTGACAAAAACCTCCCCGTGCTGGAACGGGCTCATGGTTCCCGGGTCGACGTTCAGGTAGGGATCAAGCTTCTGGATGCCTACCGCCAGGTTGCGGGCTTCCAGCAAGGCGCCCAGGGAAGCAGCCGCCAGGCCTTTGCCGAGGGAGGAGATGACGCCGCCGGTGACAAAAATATATTTCGGTTTCACAAGGCTAAACTCACTTTCAGCTTTTCTTATTGATCAGATGTTCCATGAACCGCCAGCCTTCCCGCCAGTCATTGCCGGCCCCGGCGGCGGTTGCTTCGCAATATTCTTTATATGGTCCCGTCTGCCCGTTCTCGCTGTCGTACAGCAGGTAAGGCACCGGCCCGGAAGAATGGGTTTTGGTCCGGATGGGCGTGGGATGGTCAGGCAGCACGGCCATCCGGAAGCCAGAGAATTCCCGCAGGCCTTCAACCAGGGGACCGATGACCCGCCGGTCAAGGTCTTCAATGGCCTGGATTTTCTTTTCCAGGCTGCCTTCGTGGGAAGCCTCGTCAGGGGCTTCCAGGTGCAGGTAGGCGAAGTCATGCTCCTTCAGGCTGTCGAGGGTATAGCGGACCTTGTTTTCGTAATTGGTATCCAGGTAGCCGGTAGCCCCCGGAACCTCCACCGCCTCCAGACCGGCGCAGATGCCGATGCCTTTCAGCAGGTCGACGGCGGAAACCACCACCCCGCTGCAGCCAAAACGCTCGGCAAAGGAATCGAGGCGGGGTTTTTTCCCCTGTCCCCACAGCCAGATGGAGTTGGCGGTTACTTCCCCTTTTTCCATCTTTTCGCGAATGAAGGGCAGCCGGTAGATGACCATCTGTGACGACATCATCAGGTGGTGGATCGGGGAGCCGGGATCGGCGGGCAGATGATCAATGATTTCCTGGCCGCTGATGTCATGGGGAGGGACCAGCTTGATATCGGCCAGTTCCACCGGGCAGTTTTTGATCACCATCAGGTGGCGGTAGCTGACCCCGGCATAAAAATGAAGCTGTTCGCTGCCCATCTCGAGATTGAGCTGTTCAATAATTTTTCCGGCTTCGGCCGTGTCGATATGACCGGCGCTGAAGTCGTGCATGTAGCCCCGGCCTTCATACTGAAGGATGTTGATCAGGTTGCAGCGGAAAGCCACGTCATCGGGTTCCAGGTCGATGCCCATGCTGGCGGCCTCCAGCGGCGCCCGGCCGGTGTAGTAGCGGGCCGGATCGTAGCCGAAAACCGAGAGGTTGGCCACGTCGCTGCCGGCGGGGAATCCGGGAGGGACCGTAATCAGGGTTCCCTGTTCGGCGGTTTTCGCCAGCTTGTCAAGGTTGGGGGTGCTGGCGGCCTCCAGCGGCGTCCGACCCTGCAGACTTTCCTGGGGTTCATCGGCCATGCCGTCGCCGAGGACGACCAGATACTTTTTATTGCTCATGGAGTTGTTTCCTCCGGGATCAGATTTTTTTCCATTTTGATCGAGTTTCCCTGCTCGTTGAAGGTCATTCGGTCAAAGTAATTAGCCATCAGGATGATGCCGCGCCCATGGGGCTTGAACAGGTTCTCGGGATCCCGGGGATCGGGGAGGGAACGCCAGTCAAAGCCGGGGCCTTCATCGGTAATTTCACAGGTGAACGAGGTGGGGGTTATGGTGGTTTCCACCAGAACCTGGCGGTCGGCGTACGGCGACTCGGTTATCCGCTTTTCCATCTCTTCCAGGTAGTGCGGGGTTTCCTTCAGGCTGGAAGAAAGTTCCAGGTTGCCGTGCTCGATGGCATTGACCAGGGCTTCATGCAGGGCCATGCGGATGCCGGTCAGCTCCGGCTGCAGGGCCTTGCCGCCGATCTTTTTTATTTCCTGGATCAGCTCGTTGACCAGGGCGTGGACCAGCTTGATGTCATTGGTGATTTTAAAGCAGATCTTCTTGCCTTCCAAGTAATGGTACAACTCGATTTTCTGCTGAGTTTCGTACAGCACCTGCTTGATTTTCTGGATAATTTCCCTGACGTCCTTGATCCGGAATGGCTTCTCCAGGTAGTCAAGGGCCCCCAGCTTCAGGGTGGTGATGATGTCGTTTTTGGTGCCGTAGCCTGAAGCGATGACGAAGGGAGTTTCCGGGAAGGATTTTCTCGCCTGCCGGATGAACTCGATGCCGTTCATTACCGGCATTTTGATGTCGCTGATGACCAGCATCACCTCGTCGGCATGATCATGCAGGGCTTTCAGGGCCGGCTTGCCGTTTTCGAAGCCCAGCGCCTGCAGGCCCTCCTGCTCAACAATTTCGGCCAATACGTCACGGGTCGCGGCTTCATCGTCGGCGATAATAACCAGATTTTTGGACATCAATCAATGACCTCGGGAACGGATGTCGTTGATGGTGAACAGTGCCTGCAGCTGAAAGCCGTTTTCCGCCAGCAGCTCGGCCCCGCCTTCAAGCCGGTCGAGCAGGGTGATGACCTGGATGACCCGCAGCCCGTAATCCTGGGCCCGTTCAACCGCTTTCAGCAGGGAGCCGCCGGTGGTGACCACATCCTCGACGATGGCGACCGCATCGCCGGCGGCAAGGTTTTTGTTGCCTTCTATCCACAGGTTTTTGCCGTGGCCTTTCGGTTCCTTGCGGATGTAAAAGGCATGGACCGGGGGTCCGGAAAGCCAGCTCAGCAGGCTGACTGCCGTGGCAATGGGATCGGCGCCCATGCTCAGGCCGCCGACTGCCTTGATCGGCGTCGGGGCTGAACGAATGCACTCCAGCACCAGGCTGCCGGTCAGAAAGCTTCCCTCGGCGTGCAGGGTAGTTTGCTTGCCGTCCACGTAAAAACTGCTGGTTTTGCCGGAGGTCAGGGTGACCTGGCGATCTTCATATGAAAGTTCTTCCAGCAGCCGCAGCAGCCGGGTTTTTTTATCCATGCGGTTTTCCTGTTGAAGGATTCCAGTTTTCAGCATGACGGTCTCCGTGCCGGCCGCCATGATTTTTGTTTTCGATTCACCTTTTTTATACGGCCGGAGCGAAATATGTCAAGCTAAACTTGACGTATTGCGCAAGTTAAAATGGCGAACGGTCGGAAGAAAGGCATCCGGCTGTTTCTCAGCGGCCTTGGTGATCTCAGTGGTAAATTTTTTGCCTGGGATGCGGGTGTTGCTGTGCTTTGGTTTTAAGTTGCCTGTATCCGTGTTTTTGAGGCTTTCGTGTTCATCTGAACAGGCAGGCGAGCGGATCAGCTAAAGCCATCAAGATTGACAAAAAAAACCAGCCGTATTAATGACTGTCAATCGGGAAGAATCTTTTCGGATCAACAGGCCTGCGGCAGTCAGCTTTCAGTCTTTTGTTTTTTGTTAAACGGGTGGCTGGTTGACCGGCAGGCTTGCAACAGACTGACTGGTGGAGAAATGACATGAGTGATGTAATCGTGCTGGAAAAAAAGGAAGATTACGCGTTGATAACCCTGAACGCCTCCCAGAAGGGCAATACCTACAACGAAGCCATGGCGACGGCCTTGTGGCAGGCGGTTCAGGAGGTGCGCTGGAACAAAGATATCAAGGCGGTGCTGATGCAGAGCAACGGGGAGCTGTTTTCCGGCGGTGGCGATATCGGGGCCTTCCAGCAGGGGATTGACCGGCAGTGCCTGCCGGCCCTGGTTGAGGATCTCAGCGCCACCCTCAATGCCACGGTCCTGGCCATGCGCGGGATGGATAAGATTTTCATTTCCCTGATCGAAGGGGTGTGTGCCGGCTTCGGCATTGGCCTGGCCCTGGCTGCCGATGTGACCCTGGTGACGGAAAATGCCCGGTTTATCGCCGGCTACATCGGCATCGGTGCGGTTCCGGACGGCGGCAGCAGCTTCGCCGTGCTGCGGGCTCTGGGACTGCCCCGGTCGCTGGATTTCTTTTTGACCAACGGGGTTATTGAAGGGCCGCGGGCGGCCGAGATCGGCCTGGTCAGCCGGCTGGTGGCGGCGGAATCCGCCCGGGAAGAGGCGCTGGAATTGTTGAAAAAGATTTGTCGGGGTCCGTCCCAGGCCCTGGCCAGGACGAAGAAGGTGCTGATTGACGGGGTGTCCCGGAGCTTTACTGATCACATTGAAGCCGAGCGGCAGGGAATCATCGCCTGTGCCGCCGGTGAGGAAATGCGGGAAGGCGTGGCGGCTTTCCTGGCCAAGCGCCCGCCCCGTTTTTGATGATGTTGAAGCCGATCCAAAAAACAACCTGTAAGGTCAGTAATATCCGACACACTTTTTGCGCTGTTTTAAAATCGGCAACCGGTGCTGTTTTCCGGCGCGACATCGT
>JAOZRP010000460.1 GCA_029940125.1 bacterium | reverse complement strand
ACATGGTGCCGAAGGCGAGACTCGAACTCGCACAAGCGTACGCTCACTAGACCCTGAACCTAGCGCGTCTACCAATTCCGCCACTTCGGCAGGCAACAAACAACATTCACTAAGAACAAACAACACCGCCGGCTGGCACCGGCGAGAAGTGTTGACTTAATAATCCAAAAAAATTATAATGTCAAGCTCGTTTGAGTGGAAAAATCAAAAAAATTATCCCAAGAACCACAGGAGCTTTTCTTGCAGATTTACAATACCTTAAGCGGCAAAAAAGAAGAGTTTGTTCCCCTCCAGGACCGGAAAGTGGGCATGTATGCCTGCGGGGTTACCGTCTATGACCTCTGCCACATGGGCCACGCCCGTTCTATGGTTGTTTTTGACGTTATCTACCGCTATTTGAGCTACAAAGGCTACGAGGTCACCTACGTCCGCAACTTCACCGACGTGGACGACAAAATCATCAAGCGGTCCCGGGAAAAAGGCATTTCCTGGAAGGAGCTGGCCGACACCTTCATCGATGAATTTTATACCGACATGGACCGCCTGCAGCTGAAGCGGCCGACGGTGGAGCCCCGGGCCACCGACTACATTGCCCAGATTATCGAACTGGTGAAAAAGCTGGAGGACAACGGTCTGGCCTACGTCGTTGACGGCGACGTCTTCTACCGGGTCAAAAAATTCCCCGCCTACGGCAAGCTGTCCGGCAAGAGAATCGACGACCTGCTTTCCGGGGCCCGGATTGAAATCGACGACCGCAAGGAATCCCCCCTGGATTTCGCCCTCTGGAAAAAGAGCAAGCCCGGCGAACCCTCCTGGGAAAGCCCCTGGGGCCCCGGCCGCCCCGGCTGGCACATCGAATGCTCAGCCATGAGCCTGGACATCCTCGGAGAAACCTTTGACATCCACGGGGGCGGGAAAGACCTGGTTTTCCCCCACCATGAAAACGAGATCGCCCAGTCCGAAGGCGCCACCGGCAAACCATTCGTCCGCTACTGGCTGCACAATGGCTTCGTCAACATCAACAAGGAGAAGATGTCCAAGTCACTGGACAACTTCTTCACCATCCGGGACATCCTGCAGAAATATCACCCGGAAACCCTGCGCCTGTTCATTCTTTCCAGCCACTATCGCTCCCCCATTGATTTTTCCTGGGACAACATGGATGCCGCCGGGGCCGGCCTGACCCGCCTCTACCAGGCGGCGGAGCGGCTGCAGGAGGCTGTCCACTCCGCGAAGGCTTCGGCACCCTCGACAAATCCGGGCGCGGCGCTGCTGCTCCCGGAGCTGGAAGCCGCCAAAAAGGCCTTTATCAAGGCCATGGACGACGATTTCAACAGCGCCCTGGCGGTCGGCCAGCTGTTTGAAGCGGCAAAGTACATCAACCGCTACCTCGACGGCACTCCCCGGCAGTCCTGGCGGCGGGAAGACCTGGAAGCGTCACTGCTGCTGTTCAGGGAACTGGGCGACGTGCTGGGCATCCTGGCCGCGGAGCCGACGGAATTTCTTAAAAGCCAGGGGAACGAGGAGGAGCTGCCAATCACCGAAGCGGAAATCCAGGATTTGATCGCCCGGCGCGACCAGGCCCGCCGGGAAAAACAGTGGGCGGTCGCCGATGAAATACGGGACCGGCTGGCTTCCATGAACATAATTTTGAAGGATTCTCCCGACGGCACACAATGGCAGAGAAAAAGATAGGAAAAACAAGAAAAACCCTTGACAAAACAACAATAAATCGTTTAGAAACAAGGCCTTGAAAAAATGAGGTGTTTTTCATGAAGCACAGGCGCATAGCTCAGGGGGAGAGCGCTACCTTGACACGGTAGAGGTCGGCGGTTCAAAACCGCCTGCGCCTACCA
>JAOZRP010000459.1 GCA_029940125.1 bacterium | reverse complement strand
CTCTGAGCCAAGCCCGAACATCCTTAAGTATTCCCGACAATTTCTTGTTTTTTTTACCCCTCAAGGGGGTACTGAAAAGAGTGACAGCCTTTCAGGGATAAGGCACTCATAGCTAACGGCTGAAAGCTAACGGCTTATAATTTAGGAAACATAAACAGGAGGAGAATATGCAGGTTCTGGTACTTTATTATTCCAAAGGGGGCAATACCCGGCAGCTGGCGGAAAAAATCGCCGAGGGCGTTCGCTCAACCGGAGCGGATGCGGTGTTGCGGTCGACGGATGAAGTCAGCAAGGATGACTTCCTGCAGTCAGCGGGAGTGATTGCCGGTTCCCCGGTGTATTTCGGGGTGATGGCGGCTGAATTGAAGCGGGTTTTTGACGAGTTCGTCGGCATCAGGAAGAAAATGGAAAACAAGGTGGGGGCGGCTTTTGCCACCAGCGGCCATGTGACCGGCGGCAAGGAAACCACTATTATGTCGATCCTGCAGTGCATGTTTATTTACGGCATGATCATTGTTGGTGATCCGATGACGGCTTCGGGTCACTACGGGGTGGCCTCGGTGGGAGCGCCGGATGATACCGCTGCCGGCGACGGCTTCGAGCTAGGCCGCCGGGTGGCTGAATTATGCCAGCGGTTGAAATTCTGATTTGAAAAGGGGAGGCTGAGACCTGGCATGTGCCGCTTCTTCCGGGAAGCGTCAGGTGCCGGGTCCTTTTTTTTGTCGATGCCGGTTGTTTTTCGTCGCTGTCCTGACTATGATGCCGCCAACCTGCAGAACTGTCTGCAGGACATGCTTTCTTTGCTGGGAATTGAACGGCTGATTCGCCCCGGTGACCGGGTGCTGCTCAAACCCAACCTTATTGCCCCGCGACCGCCGGCGACTGCCGTCTGCACCCATCCGGCGGTGATCAGGGCGCTGGCAATACTGGTCAGGGACTGCGGCGGCAAGCCGTGTCTTGGCGACAGCCCGGGCTACGCCTCCCTGGATCGCTGCCTGGCCGCCAGCGGTTTAAAAGAAGTCGTTGATGAACTGGACTTGGAAGTTGTGCCTTTTACTCCCCCGGTTGACGTGGTTCGGGAGGAAAACCTGGTCCTGAAAAGGTTTCAGCTGGCCGCCCCGGTGCTGGAGTTTGACCGGATTGTCAATGTACCGAAGTTGAAAACCCATGGCATGATGGGCCTGACCCTGGCGGTGAAAAACCTCTTTGGCTGCATCTCCGGCTACGACAAGGCCCGCTGGCACCTGCGCGCCGGCCACAATCGGCAGTTGTTCGCCCGGATTCTGCTGGACCTCTACCAGACGGTGAAACCGGACCTCCACGTCCTGGACGGCATTCTCGGGATGGAGGGCGAGGGTCCCACCCACGGTCGGCCGGTTTCGTTCGGCTTTCTGGGGGCGTCGACGGATGGCATCAAACTGGACTACGCCGCTGCCAGGCTCATCCATTATCCCGGGGAGACGCCCTTGAGCCGGGAAGCCATGGCCCAGGGACTGCTTGATCCTGAAAAGTTGACCGTGACCGGCGACTGCATGGCCGAAGATTTCCCGGCCGTCAAACCGGCCCGGGGCAGTGGTGACGCGGCATTTCCCTTCCATCGTTTCATTCGCCGCCTGCTGGTCAAGAAGCCGGTGATTTCTTCGTCGCGCTGCCACCGCTGCCTGGTCTGCGTCAGGCATTGTCCGGCTAAAGCGATGAAATTTGTTGACCGATCGGTGCGGATTGATTATAAGGCCTGCATTCGCTGTTATTGTTGTCATGAACTCTGCCCCCATGGCGCCGTGCGGGTGAAATGGGGGTTGCTGAGGTAGAAAAGCACCATGGATATGACCAAACTTTACTGCATTGATCTGGATCAGCCCCA
>JAOZRP010000458.1 GCA_029940125.1 bacterium | reverse complement strand
GTTGGGTTGCGGGCGTTAAGCCCACCTTGGTGAAACAAGACGAGGAAAATAAAAGGAAAAAGGATGATGGTAAACCCCGAAACTCCTGCTTCCCTGTCCATTGTCTGTCTGGGCGATTCCATTACCAACGGTTTCGGCGTTCGCCGCCCCTGGCGGCGGGTTATGTGGGAACTGCTGCGGGAACGGCATCCTGAAATCAGTTTCAAGGTGTTTAATGCCGGCGTTGACGGGGACACCCTGTATGGCGGCCGCCGTCGGCTGCGGCGTGACGTGCTGCGCCATGAGCCGGACGTTGCGACCGTTGCCTTCGGTTTGAATGATTTGTATATGGGGGCGGCTTTGCCGGAGTTTGCCCGGAATCTTGCCGAAGTGGTTGACGAGCTCGAACATATTCATTGCCGCCCCGTGCTGCTGACGACCGTCAAACCGGCTGCCCCGGCCCAGCTTTTGGGAGGCGCGTCTCCTGAAAGTTACAACAGCCTGATCCGGGAAACCGCGGCCCGGCGGCAGGTGCCGCTGCTGGACGTCTGGCTTTCCTGGCCGGAGCTTGCCGATCCGTGGGAGTATTTCCTCAGCGACGGCGTACATCCCGGCGAGGCGGGGCATGACTTCATGGGCCGGTTGATCGCCGATTTTATGGCCTCCTTGATTGAAGCGAAGCCGGATTTTGACGAAAAAGGCTAGAACTTACTGGGTTGACGTGAGCCCCGGGGTTGGTCTATAGTGACAGTTCGTTTGGATAGTGGAGTGCCCGGAGGTGGAAACCGCCGCCTCCGGATTGAGACCTGAGAGAAGAGAAACGGCAGCAGCAGTGCCGGGGAGTTTTTGACTATGCCATGGGAATATAACGGGGATGAGAATCGCGGCGGGGGAACGGGACCGCAGCCGCCGGACCTGGAAGATGTCATCCGAAAAATTAAACAACAGTTCGGGGGGAATTTCCCCGCCAGGATTCCCGGCGGGATCGGGATTGTCATCCTGTTTCTTTTGATTGGCTGGATGGCCACAGGATTTTATATTGTTTCTCCGGATGAACTGGGGGTGGTGCAGCGTTTCGGCAAGGTGGTGTATACCACCAGTCCCGGTCCCCACTGGCATCTGCCGACGCCGATTGAAACGGTGGTAAAACCCCGGGTCACCCAGGTGAAGCGGCTGGAGGTTGGCTTCCGGACCATTTCCCAGGGTCCGCCGGCCCGCTACCAGACGATTCCCCATGAATCCCTGATGTTGACTGGCGATGAAAATATTGTCGACGCCCAGTTCATTGTTCAGTACCGCATCAAGGAGCCGGTGAGCTACCTTTTCAATGTTTTTGACCAGGTGGAGACGGTCAGGGACGCAGCCGAAGCCTCAATGCGGGAAATCATCGGCAAGACCATGATTGACGAGGTTTTGACCGTGGGCAAACTCAGGATTCAGCAGGAGGCAAAAGTTCTTTTACAGAACATTTTGGATCGTTATCATGCCGGTATTGCCATCGTGGCGGTGCAGCTCCAGGACGTCCATCCTCCAAAGGCGGTTATCGAGGCTTTCAAGGACGTAGCCAGCGCCAAGGAAAATAAAATAAAATTGATTAATGAATCCCAGGGATACCAGAATGACATCCTGCCCAAAGCCAAAGGCAAGGCGGCCCAGATGATCAACCAGGCCCAGGCGACCAAGGAGAAAATGATCAATATCGCCCAAGGTGACGCGGCGCGCTTCCTTTCCAACCTGCGGGGCTACAAACAGGCGCCGTCGGTGACCCGCAAGCGCATGTACCTGGAAACGATGGAAAAAGTACTGGCCAATGTTGATAAAATCGTCGTTGACCAGAAAATACAGAACAACCTGCTGCCGCTGCTGCCCCTTGACCCCCTGCGGATGA
>JAOZRP010000126.1 GCA_029940125.1 bacterium | reverse complement strand
GCCTGGTCAGCGTAGGCTTTGGTTTCGATCCAGACGAGATCATTTGTGAGATCAGCTGATTTGCTCCCGGCGACGATGATCGCCTTGCTGGTCAGCAGTCGATCGACGTCGGTAAAGGTGATGGCGCCCGGCAGATCGCTGGAAGCTGACCCGTTGTGGGCACTCAGGGTGTAATTGCCGTCCAGCTCCGGTGAGGGAATGGTTACCTCAAGTTTGGTAGAAGAACTAGAGGTTTTGTCTATTTGTACCGGCAGGGGCAGTGGCAAGATAATAAAGCCATACTTGCCAAAGGTATAGACATAGTCTTTGATGTCATCCTTTTCCGCCTGTACCACAGTTGACGGTGATTTTTGGGTCGCGAGAACAAAGGGATGCTCGGCATCGCTGATGTCAATGGTGGTCAATCCCATTCTCGAGGTAATAAAAATCAGGTTTCCTCTCTGGATAGAGAGACCGGTCATGTCCGGGTAAGCATATTCCGATCTGCTGAGCAGGACGAAATCGTCGCCGGAAATACCGTAAATGAACAGGATAGTCTCATTGCTGGAGAACATTCCTAGAGGATATTTATAAGCAATAATGAGCTTGCCATCGTCAGATATCCTGGCTTTTGAGATAATTTTGAATGGTTTGGACATATCCCAAACAAGCGCATCGCCATCCGCTCTTCTTATCCTGATAATCTCATCATGATCTTGTCTGACTGCGTAAATGTAGGTGGGGGTAACTTTTAAAATTTGGGTAATAGAGTGCAAATTTGTGTACGACTTCACCAAGCTTACTGTTGGATCAGTCCTTGTCACCTGCAGCTCAAAAATGCCGTTTTCGTCAGCTACCCAGAGGTTGGAGCCATCAAGCGGATCAACCAGGGTATGTTGAACATTTGCCAAGCCGTCAGAATACCAACCGCTGTATTCTTGACCAGTTTGGTAAAAATGCATATATATCCCCGACGAACCATAGGCCAGGGCGAGGTAGTCTTCCCCCGGGGAGCAGGCGATATCGCGGAAATCATTCGTACAAGCGATTGGCATGCTCTCAATTTCTGCGGGATTTTCTGGATCACTGACATCGACAAGATACAGTTTGTCATTTTCCGCTTCTTCACTTTTTTTGGCAACACCAAACAGATATTTGTGATGTATATCGGTCCAGTCGGAAACAAAGTAACGGCCACTTGAAAATTCGGGACAGCATAAACGGGGTTCAACCTCCAGTGAGCCGATGGATTGGAAACGCGACGGGGTGGCAATATCTATGACTGTTAAAAATCCATTTATACTGGACGGTAGGTAGGCGACGTCTTCAAAAAGGGAGATGACGCAGGCCGGGGATGGAGTGTAGGTATAGCCGATCTTTCGTGGATTGTTCGGATCGCTGATGTTAAGGATTTCCAGCCCGTAATCTCCAGCCACATAACACAGGTCATCCCGAACCCGCAGTGTCTCTGGGCCGATGTCAAGGGAAAATTCACTGAGAACGGTAGGGTCGGAAGCGGGATATGGGAAAAAATCCATGATAATGATGTCGTTCGAGGTGACCACCAGGGCGGTATCGCTATTATTGATGAATGTTAAGTCCTGCAAGACAGTATTTGAAGAAAAGGATGTGAGAGGGGTAAGCTGATTGCCGTTGTAGTCAAAAATATGCATTGTCGATGGCGTAATGTTTGGGTTTCCCATTACCGCAACAAGCCTGTTGTTAACGGCCAAAACTACTGCACCTGGCCTATACGGGTTTAATGGAAAATTATGAGGAAAATGACGAATTTCTTCCAAGGTAGTGGGATTAATTGTGTAAACATTGCTGAGGGTAAGAATCCATACATTGCCTGCTGGGCCTATCTTCATATCGATAGCCCGGCTTTCTAGCTCAAAGGGAGAGGTTGCGATAACAGCTCCCGTTCTGGCATCGATTTTTTTCACCAAATTGGTTGGATATGAAGCATAGTGAGTATAGATATAGTTCCCGTCCGAGACCATAAAACTACACTCCCCCCCTCCTAAATCAAGATCGCCTTCTTTTGCCGGTGTTGCCGGGAGGGTTAGAGAATAATACTGCAGTCCAGTTGTGCTGCTGTTCAGCCACAAGCGGTTGGCGGCTACGGTTGCAGTGGTGGGGACACCTGACAGTTCAATGGTGCCGAGGATATCCCGCTTGTTGCCGCCGTCGAGGAACATTGACACGGTAGTGTCGGCCGTAAAACCTTGGCCGTGGATGATGTTCTCCCCGCTGGTGCCAAGCTTTTGCAGGGTCTGGTCAATGTTGCTTATCTGTGGGCTGGTAAAGACACCCAGGCTGTAGGCGCTGGCTGGGCCAGTAATATCAGAATAGTTGTAGTCGGTTGCTGTCACTAGGTAATAACCACTGCCATAGGTTGTTTTGAACCAGAGGTTACTTCCCCCCGTTTGCGGTTTGCTGTAGATTGTAACGGGATTGAAAACGGGATTGTTGTCTTCGTCAAAAGTGATAAACGAGACCTCAATATGGAAATTCCTGTTGTCTAGGAAGGCGCAAGACAGCCGGATGTTGTATTCTGCGGGACTATTTAGAAAATAGAGAAACTTGTCTTGGTCCGCTCTGTCGTGAAAGCAGCGGGGGGTGACCGACATATCGAGATCGAAGATCAAGGAGTGTATCGTTTCATTGTCATAATCTTCATTGTCATAGTATTCATAGTTGTCCGTACCGTTGTCAAATTCGCCATAGATATCGGTATCTATCTCATCATGATATGTCCAGACAGTGAAAAACGAGGCCTGAGTACCGGGGGCGATGGCAGCCTCATATTTTTGGTGCTCTTCACCCTCTTCGGATTTTTCGGAAATGACGGTCGCAATCTCAGCAACGTCGTTGAAAAGCGCGCCGCCGGAACTTAAGGTCTGACCATAAATTTGCGAGCTGCTGTCTATTGTCTCCCGGTACTCAAAGACTACCAGGTATTGATCCAGCCACTCGTTGTAGCTGACGTCGGGAGCACAATCATATCCGCTGTTGTGAATACAAAAATCATTTTTGACAATGGTGCCGTCAGCGTCGCGGATCTCCCCATATATGTTCTGGGAATTATCTTCGTTTTCGCAGTGATATTCCCAAACGATGAGAAATTGGTTCCTTTTGGAATTGTAGGTAATTTGAGGTTTGAGCAGGTCGTAATCCCAGCTGGCAATAGTAATTTCGTCACCGGCGTATAAACCATCGCCACCCTTAATCCTGCGTCCATGAATATCATAGGAACCGTTCTCTTGATCCTGCCAGACAATGAAATAGATGTTGTCGTCTTCGCTGTAGCTGACTGCTGGGTTTTCTTCGTTAGCGTCTGAACTGCTGATATTAATAATGCCCTCTACTTGCATCACTCCGTCAGCTTTCACACGACAGGCTTTGACATCCATATTGCTGGCGTTGAACTCATACTTCCAGGCTACCAGGTATCCATTATCCTTGTTGTATGCTACCGCCGGTTGGTAGAGTGCATTGGTCATGCTGTTGGTTATTGTGCAAGATTTAAGATAAGTACCACTGGAATCGTAAAAGTACCCCTTGATCCCATGGTAACCATCTCTATTTTGGGCCACCACCACGTAAAAACAATGATCATCATCATTGTAGACTACATCCGGAGAGGTTTCTTCGAGGTTTATGGTTTCAGAAATGGCAAATTCAGTTTGAACTTCACCATCTTCATTAACCAATCGTGCCCAGACGTCTGCGGTACCACTGTCCCCTACTTGTTCCCAGACCACCATATACTGGTGGTTTTCAGGGTCATAGGCAACTGCTGGGCTGGGTTCCGAATCCACGCTTGTGGCAACCTGAACTTCAAATGCTTGACTGCTCACCGGCAACAGTAAACACAGGAAGAGAATAACTACCAGAAACAGTATGTTAGCTCGCCGCATTTTGCTACTCGTTAAAATCAGCAGGTTTCTATCCGGGAAGATGCCTTTCCATTGTCATCCTGGGGACATTCGTGATCGGTTTTGAACCCCCGGGGGTAATGAAAGGCGGTTTTCGTGCAAAACCCCGCTTTCGATGCACCTTTTTCCAGCAACTATGTAAAAAACTTCCACTATTTTGCCTTGTTTCATGGTATAATACAATTGTATAGCAATATATATACCTAGGTGAGGTAAAAGCTATGGATATTTTATAAGACAATAAATACAACAAGTTAAAATGTATAGTATTTCTCTGTGAATTGTGCTTGGTTGCCAAAAAAAGGAAAAAAGGAAAGATTATTCCCATTTTTAAGTATTTTTTTACCCTTTTCAACCCGATTTTTTTTGATTTTACCGATAATGCCTCAAGTACCATCAATTTTTTGTGATTTTGTCAATTTTTCGGCACCATCCATCCTTTCCATCATAGGCAGGGACGGGTTTTGAAAACCTTTATTGATGACTTTTGCCTCCTTTTTGAATGTTGGCGGCGAGGTATGTTGCAAGCGGTTTAAAACCACTGAGCACTCTTATATAGATTTAGATGGATGAAAAGGGGATTTCTGGCAAAGTTATTTCAGATTGACCAGAAACATGGTTTTTCCAATGATGTTGTTAATTGCTGTGGTGTTGTGGAGGTATAGGGGTGATGGAAGCCTTTATTCCGTGATGACCCGGTCCAGCCGCTTGACAGTCTCTCCGTCATCGTCTACGAGCCGGGCGACGGCGGTTTCGGAAAACACCGTGATGACCCGGGCGTGGCCCAGGATGCGGATGTCCATGCCGACCTTCTTGCCGGTGGCCGGATGGATTACCGGTTCTTCCCGGAAGATGATCAGTCCCCGGCCCGGCTTGACCCGGCCCCGTCCCAGGTCGACCGTGATACTTTCACCCTCCTTTTTGATGATCCGGCCGGCCGTCAGGGGGAAGTCCTGGTGAAACATGATTGCCAGCCGCTCGGCCATATCGCCGCCGCGCACGTCTTCCGGGGTTTCCCAGACCTTCCGCGTACAGATAATTTTTGAGGTTTCAACGTCAACCATCCTGGCTTTGACCACCGTTTGCCCATGAATGTTCATGATGGTTCCGGTGAGAACGGCGCGGGCCGTCGCCAGGCGGCCGATTTTTGCGGCAGTCTGCGGACTCACCAGGCTGGCCCGGTTCAGGTGCTGCTCCCGCAGAATAAGTTCAAGATGATGGCGCTCGATCATGTGAAAGCGGTTTTCCGCGGTCAGGGCGTGGGTCAGGCGGTCCTGGAAGCCGGGCAGCGCCGGTGCTCCGGCGGTTTCACGTTTAAAGGGAAGCACCGCCAGGCTGAGGCGTTCGCTCAATTGGATTTGGCTGGCCGGTTTGCGGGTAATGTGGAAGGTTTTGACCACCGTATTCCCGACGGCGTCCACTGCCTTGACGGTCAAAACATTCTCCCCGGGGTTGAGCTCTGTCACCTGAGAAAAAAAGACCGGGCCGCTTGCCGGCATCGTCAAGGGGATGTTGTTGATGGTCAGGGAGGCAAGCCGGTTTTCGGCTTCAACCCGGCCGGCGATGATGGTTTTTCCCATGAACACAGTGCCTTGGCTGCTGTCGGGAGTCTGCATGGTGATTGCCAGCGGCGGTTTCTCCCCGGCCGCCGGGCCGGCGGCGGCCGGCCCCGGCAGGGCCAGGAAAATCGCGAACAAAAATGAGAAGATCCTGGTTTTCACCGCCACCCCCTATTGGACGATGACCAAGTCCAGTGGTTTGATCCGCCTGGTTTCGGCGTTAAGGCATTTGGCCTTCGACAGCCCGGGCATGACCTGGTTGACCCGGGCGTAGCCGAGGATCCTGTTTTCCGCCCCCAGGGGTTTCCCGGCCGCTGTCTGGGTTGCCGGAACATTGCGGAAAATGATCAATCGCCTTTGCAGCTTAACGCTGTTCGCGCCCAGGTCGGTGGCGATGCTGCGGCCATTGACGCTCAGTACCTGGCCCGTGGTCAGGGGAAAGTCCCGGATGAATTTTACCGCCATGCCCCGGGCCAGCTCATGCAGGGCCATAAGATCCCTGGCTTCGCTGTAGACGTCCTGGGTGCTCAGGATGTCGGCGGTTTCGGTGTCGATCAGACGGGAGACCACTTCTATCCCCTTGCGGGTTTCAATGATGGAGCCGGTAACCACCGACTGGGCGCCGATTAAACTCCCCAGCTTGATGGCCGTATCCCGGTCGAACAATGCCGTTTGATTTAATTTCTGCTCCCTCAGAACCAGGTCGAGCTTGCTGCGCTCCACCACTTTGAACCGTTTCTGGTTGACGAAAGAATCAATAAGGTTGTCCATGAAGGCCAGGCTGTGGCTGGAAAGGGCGCCTTTCTGTTCAAACGGGCAGGTCGACAGGCTTAACCGCTGCTTCAGGCTGCGGGCCGCCGGAATCTTCCTGAAAATGGTGATGATTTTCTGGGCGGTGTTGCCGTCCTGGTCGGTGGCCTCGATGGTCAGGATGTTTTTCCCCTCCGCCAGCTGCAGCATGTGGCTGAAAAAGATGTAGCAGCCTTTGCGCACCCGCACCGGAACCTTGTTGACCGTCAGCGTCTGGATGGTGTTTTCATCACTGACGCGGCCTTCAAGGTAGTAGTTGTCCAGGTAAACGGTCTGGTGATCGACCCAGTCTTTGACGGCAATCACCGGCGGCCGCGAATCCCTGGAGCCGCCGAAGAGGTTGGAGGCCAGCAGGTTTTTGGGGCAGGGATTGGCGCTGGCCAGCAGTACCGGGGCGGTTCCGGACGCCCTGAAATTCAGGGGAATGGAAGCGGTGGTTTTATTGTTCAGCCTGTCCCGGGCGGCCAGTTCCAGGGTGCCGCCCCGGATAATCATTTCCAGCTTGAAGGGAACGTCGACTCCTTTGGCAATTGACTGCTTACGGCCGTTGACCGAGAGTGCCGACACCCCGGCGTCGTCGTGAATCCAGCCGGAAACGGC
>JAOZRP010000457.1 GCA_029940125.1 bacterium | reverse complement strand
TGACCCGGTAACCTATACGGTATTGTTGTCCAAGGATGATGCATCGTTTACAGATCCCATACGCAAGGAGGAGCTGCCCTACAGTTCGTGTTTATTGACGGCGATGGACGGACTTGAGGATTTGACTATCTACTACTGGAAAGTTGAAGCCATCGATCAGTTTGGAGCGGTAACCGAAAGCAGTGAAACAAGGAACTTTTACACAGACAATGAAAACGGTCCGGAGATATCCATCGTCTACGCCTTTGTGCTGGATGAACTGGGCAACGTCCTGTCCAGCGCGGTAGTCGACCCGGGCAGTACGCAGGCAAACAGCACCGGCATGGCAACCTTGATCCTGACCTCGGGAATCCATACAATCACGGCCAATGTTCAGGGTTTCCAACCAGAAAGCCAGACGGTTGAATGCATGGGGGGAGAATACCACCTGCATTTCATGTTTCCGGCCATGGCCACTGTTGAAGGTGATACTGATGGTGATGCGGATGTAGACGGGGCCGATCTTGTCAACCTGTCCGCGGAGATTGACCTGTGCACCGACGATTGCAGCAGTGACTTTGACGGTGATGGAGATGTGGACCAAAACGACCTGGATACCTTTTCCGCCGCCTTCGGCTTATAAGCAGGAACCACCCTGCGTAGACAGAAAAGGACCATAATGAAACCGACGCCCCTGGCTGCCTTTTTTATCACCATCCTGGCATCGCTGATTATGCTCTTGCCCGGGCCCGGCGTCTGCCAGACTTCTCAGGAAGCCCATGTTTCAGGCTCCCCGAATCCGGTGGGCTCGGGGGCAAGGGCACTGGGCATGGGCGGCGCCTTCATCGGGGTTGCCGACGACGCCACCGCCGCCTCCTGGAATCCCGGCGGCCTGATCCAGCTTGAAACCCCGGAAATGAGCATTGTCGGCTCCTTTAACCAGCTTTACGAAGACAGGCATTTCGATCAGAATCCCGGGGCCTCGGGAAAATACGGCCTTTCCCTGCGCAATCTCAACTATCTCAGCGCCGCCTGTCCATTTCAATTGCTCAGAAAAAACATGATCGTTTCCCTCAATTACCAGACCCTCTACAATTATAACAAAAGGCACAAATACAATTACCAGTACAACAATCATGTCTCCAGCCATTCGGACCTGGGTCCGGTCATCATCGATACGGCAACGGACACCGGGGGAGCCAGGTTGACAAAGTATGATTCAGACGGCTACCTCAAGGCCCTGTCGCCGGCAATTGCCATCCAGGTGACCCCTTCCCTTTCCTTCGGCATCACCCTGAATTACTACCATCCAAAACTGGGAAGCAAATGGGACACCTCCTACTTCGATACGCTGAACGGGACTCTGGACCTTGAGGTTTCAACTTCCGTCGGCGGAAATCCCCCGGTTACCAGCCACAGTACCTATGCCGTTTCATGGAAGACCTGGTACCATGATGAATATCGATTCAAAACATCCCTCAACCCCTTCGGCTTCAGCAAGACCAGCTACAATTTCGGCTTTTTGTGGAACCTGAACCGCTACCTGACCCTGGGCGGGGTCTACAAAACCCCGTTCACCGCCAAGGTCGCCTACAAGGAAACTTTCCAAAGCGAAGAATACATGGAAAACGTGGACGACCCGGATGATGCCACCTCGACCATATCGCCCTACACTGTCATCGCGGACGAGCACCAGGAAATCGACATGCCGGCTTCCTACGGGCTTGGCCTGGCATGCCGTTTTTCAGACCAGTTCAGCCTGGCCCTGGACATCTACCGGACCGACTGGCAGGACTTTGTCCTCCGCCAGGCCTCGGGGCGGGAGGTCAGCCTGATTACCGGCAGAGACAAAGATACCGCCGACACCAAACCCACGCACCAGGTCCGCCTCGGGGG
>JAOZRP010000456.1 GCA_029940125.1 bacterium | reverse complement strand
GAATTGAAATGCTGCAGCCTGATACTTTTTCTGGCGGCGGTATTGTTCCTGTCGGGTTTTGGCGGGGCGGTCGCCGGCGAGCGGCCGATGAAGAAAGTCGGAGTCATTGTGTATGGTGTCCCTTTTCTGAGATCTTTCGATGGTTTCCGCGCTGGTCTTGAGGCGGCCGGCTACCGGGAAGGCGTGGAGGTGAAATACAGCGTCCATAATATCAATAAACACCGGGAGAGTGTTCGGGCATTGGTACGAGAGTTTATCCAGCAAGATTATGACCTGATTCTGGCGGTAACCACGCCGGTAGTTCAGGAAGTGAAAAAAGCTACCAAAGGCCAGAAAATCCCGGTTTTATTTACCACGGTTGCTGATCCGGTTGAATCCCGGATTGTTGACTCACTGGAAAAACCCGGCGGCAATATTACCGGAGTCAGTCATATAGCCTTTCCCCTGATGATGAAAAGACTGTTGTTGTTTATTGAAGCCTTTCCTGCCCTTGAGCGGATAGGAGTTTTTTACAATCCTGAGGAAATGTTTCTTAAAAATCAGCTGGGTCAGTTCTTTAAATTGGTATCTACTGAAACCAAAGTTAAAATTGTTAAAATCCAGGTTCGCAATTGTCAGGAAATGGAAAATGCCTGCAAGCAGCTGAGCAAAGCGGATGTGGACGGCCTTTTCATGATTCCCGATCCCCTGACCATGGCCATGTTTGAGGATTTGCTTTCCTGCTCCCGCCGGGAAAAGCTGCCTTTGATGGTGATTGACAATACCCTGCTGCGCAAGGGGGGAGTCATGGGCTACAGCCCCGACGTCTATGCCGTTGGTTTCCAGGCAGCGGCGATGGCGGTCCGGATCTTTCACGGGGCGGCGGCCGGCGACCTGCCGGTTGAAAATCCTGACCAGATCAAACTGGTGGTTTCATTGAAAGAGGCCAGAACTTTGGAGCTTTCCATTTCTCGAGACATCCTCCGGCAGGCTGACGAGGTGATCCGATGAGGTTCGGACTGTTTGGCAAACTTTTGGTCGGTTTTACGCTGGTGGCCATGATTCCTTTGGGCATGGGGGGGATCATGTTCTCACAAGTGGTATTAAAATCCCAGCGTCTGGCCGTGGAGGAGTTGGGTCGGACCCGGTTAAAAATGGCGGAAAATAGTATTGCGGAAAGAATCACTTCTCTGGATGATGAACTTTGCTTTCTGGCCCAACATCTTGAAGGTTCGGTTATGGACCAGCGTCTTTTGCGCTACCCTTACGAGAAGAACAAAGAAATTCTGAAAATTCTGGTGGCTGATGTTGATGACCGAGTCAAAGCTTCTCTCTTTCGCTATGGTTATATCTCCCAGGATTCCTTGGTTCCTCATTGGGAAATGAGCGGTGATCATCTAGTGTCATTTGTGCATTGGAACCTGGAACCACAGCTGCTTATAATTTATGCCCTGCATGATCCTTTGACCAATGAGGTCACTGGATCACTGCGGGCTGAAATCAGTCTCAAAAACCTTTTTTCCAGAGTTGTGGACCGTCGCAAAACAGGAAAGTCACAACTGTATATTGTGACAGAGGAAGGGAAGGTTGTTTCTCATCCGAATATCAACCTGGTACTGTCCGGTAGCAATATCAGCAAGTTGCCGGTTTTTGCCAACTTTCGCCGGGGAAATTCGTCTTTTACCGAATACCAGGGTTTAAATGGCCAGTCGGTGGTGGGTATGATTCGGAAAATTACCGGTGCACCGCTGCTGGTGGTGGAAGAAATTCCCCGGGAACAGGCATTCCTGCTGCTGCGCAAGCTGAAGAAAAACTTTTTGGTGGCATTTGCCGTGGCTTTGCTATTAGTGTTTATGTCGGCCTGGCTGATTGCCCGTTCTTTCAGTCGACCCATGGCCAGATTAATTGCCGGTACTA
>JAOZRP010000125.1:3993-6975 GCA_029940125.1 bacterium | reverse complement strand
GTAATCCAGGGATTGATGAGCAGAATTTCGCTTTTTTTCATCTCCTGTCTCAGTAGCGTCCGGTTAAAAACCTGCGTAAAGCAGCCGATACAGTTTCATCGGGCTTGAAAGAACTGAAGCCGCCCGGCAGAAAAACAATACTTGACACCTATAATCCAGATAACATATTCTCAGACAACATATGTATGACCTGTCAGCTGCCGGCCTTCAGCTCCCAGCTTAATCCGTTGTTGTTTCTTCAACGTTTTAATATCTTTAAGGCTAACCGCTAATGGCTAATGCGGGGACAAATCCCGCAACCCAATCGGGTCTTTTCGGCCCGCAAATAAGTGCTCTTATCAGAACATTTTCTTGTTTTTCAAACCAGAAAATAACCTGTAAGGCACTAAAAGCTGACAGCTTAGTTGAGAATACCACAACCATAAAGGAAAAGCATGCAGATCATTCACCTTCCCGACCGGCTGGCCCTGTTCCCGATGAACAAAACCGTCATCTTTCCCCACATGGTCATTACTTTTACGGTAAAGAATCAGCAGGAAATTGATTTTCTTACTGAGATGCATGACCGACAGGAGTTAATCGGCATCTGCAACCCGAACACCAGCCGCCGGGATTCGTTGACCCTGGAAGACCTGTACCCGGTGGGCACCGCCTGCCGGGTGACCGCGACTAGGAAGCTCAATGCCGATGAAACCGAGTTCACCCTCGAAGGCCTGGCGCGGATCTCCTACCTGCGGCTGCTGCAGGACCAGCATCCCATGATCGCCCTGATCAACCCGCTGCGGGAATTTATCGACCCTGACAACGCCGCCCTGGAGATGCTCAAATCCAGCTGCCTGGCCCAGCTGAAAGCCTGCTTTGCTGCCGGCAAGTCCCTGCCGGATGCCGCCTTGTCCCTGATGGACAAGGTCGACAATCCCGCCAGGCTGGCGGACGTCATCACCATCTACTTGCGCCCTGATTTTTCCAGCCAGCAGAAAGTATTGTCCCTTGTCGATCCCCTGGACCGACTGAAGTTTGTGCACCAGCTGCTTGCCGCCGCCCGGCAGCAGCTGAACCTGGCCCAGGAAATCGATGCAAAAACCAGGAAGGGCATGAGCAAAACCCAGAAGGAACAGATCCTGCGCCAGCAGATGAAGGCCATCCAGCACGAACTGGGCGAAGACGAGGACGACTTGGAAAAGCTGCGCCAGGACATTAAAGAATCGGGCATGGACGAGGCCACCACCAGCATTGCCCTGAAAGAGCTGAACCGGCTGAGCCGGATGAACCCGGCCTCCCCCGACTACCACAACATCCTGACCTACCTGGAATACCTGGCAGAAATGCCCTGGACCCGGGAAAGCAAGGACAACCTCGACCTGGAACATGCCGAAAAAATCCTCAACCAGGATCATTACGGCCTGGAGAAAATCAAGGACCGCATTCTGGAATACCTGGCCGTCTGCAAATTGAAAAAGGAGATGAAGGGACCGATCCTCTGCCTGGTGGGACCGCCGGGGGTCGGCAAAACTTCTTTAGGAAAATCCATTGCCCGGGCCACGGGACGCTCCTTCATCCGCCTGTCACTGGGCGGCATGCATGACGAAGCGGAAATCCGCGGCCACCGCCGGACGTACATTGGAGCCATGCCCGGCAAAATCATCCAGGAATTGAAGCGCTGCGGCCACCGGAACCCGGTGTTCATGCTTGACGAGGTGGACAAGCTGGGACGCGATTTTCGCGGCGACCCGGCCTCCGCCCTGCTGGAAGTCATGGACCCGGAGCAGAACAACACCTTTACCGATCATTACCTCAATGTTCCCTTCGACCTCAGCAAGGTCATGTTCATAACCACGGCCAACCAGCTGGACCCCATTCCCGGCCCCCTGAAAGACCGGATGGAAATCATCAGGATTCCCGGCTACAGCGAAGCGGAGAAAAAACCCATCGCCTTCCGCTACCTGATCCCCCGGCAGCTGGAAAACAACGGGCTCAGCGATGAAGGCATCATGTTTACCGATGAAGCCCTGGACAAAATAATCAGCGACTACACCCGGGAGGCCGGGGTTCGAAACCTGGAAAAAACCATCGGCCAAATACTGCGCAAGCTGGCCCGGGAAAAAGCCGGCAACCATCAGCCAAACCGGGCGGTAGCCGCCCGTGACCTGGAAAAGTTCCTTGGCCCACCGGAGTTTCACCGGGAGCTGGCCGCCGTTCACAGCCAGGTTGGCGTGGCCACCGGCATGGCCTGGACCCCCACCGGAGGGGACATTATTTTCATCGAAGCCGCGAAAATGGACAGCAAGAACCCCACCCTGACCCTGACCGGCTCCCTGGGCGAGGTAATGAAGGAATCGGCAATTACGGCGTTAAGTTACCTGCGCAGCCTGGCGGATTCCCTGGAACTGGACAACGAGCAGTTCTCCCGCTGCGACATCCATGTTCACGTCCCGGCGGGATCCATTCCCAAGGATGGACCTTCGGCGGGGATGACCATTTTCCTGGCCCTCCTGTCGCTGTTCAGCAACCGGCAGGCCAATCACAAGGTAGCCGTCACCGGGGAAATCACCCTGTCCGGCCGGGTCCTGACCGTGGGCGGCATCAAGGAAAAGGTCCTGGCCGCCCACCGGGCCGGCATTACCCACATCGTCCTTCCGGAGGAAAACCTGAAAAACCTGCGCGACATTCCGGAAGATGTAAAAAAGGAAATGACTTTTAACGGGGTTGACAACATTATTGACGCCATTCCGCTGGTCATCCCGGGATTGACCCTGAAACCGGCGGCCGACGATCACAAATCCCCGGCGGCTTACGCATAAAAAACTGTCCCAAAAAAGAAAAATGCAAGGGCACAATTTGCAGCGACAAATCGTTTTATCGTAGGGGCACGGCATGCCGTGCCCCTACCAACACCAATACACACAACCCTTCAGAACAACCGGGGGACCAGGGAATAAAGCTGATTCAGCAAATCGGTGCTGCTGTCATGGTGAAACCAGC
>JAOZRP010000125.1:0-3893 GCA_029940125.1 bacterium | reverse complement strand
ACCAGGGAATAAAGCTGATTCAGCAAATCGGTGCTGCTGTCATGGTGAAACCAGCGACATTGTTTTTCTTCTTTGGAAGTCGGCGACTCCCGGCTTTCCAGCTGCTGCCGGGCAATGCGCAGATCGGCATCGGAAATATTATCCGCATCCTTCACCCTTTGCTGCAGCCGCTGTTCAATCACCTCCCAGGGAGCTTCGCAGGAAATGACAAAAACCGGCACCTGCTGAGCGGCGGCCAGATCATAAAAAAGCTGCCGCTGCCAGACTTTCAGGCAGGTGGCATCAATGATCACCCCGCCGCCGCCGGCCAGAACGTCATCCGCCTGCCGGGCCAACTCCTCGTAAGTCCGCCGGGTCATTTCAGGCTTGTACAGGCCGCTTTCAAAATCATCCGGACGATGTTCCGTGGCATTCATCCCCGCAAGCTCCTTGCGTACCTGGTCTGAACGCAGTTGGGAAAAACCGGACAAACCGGCCAGGCCGCCGGCCAGATGGCTCTTGCCGCTGCCGCTGATGCCGGAAACCAGGATGATTGAGGTCGGCAGTTTGTAGGTATAAAGGACGGAAAGCTGGAAGTAGCGCCGGGCCCGCCGGGCGGCATTTTCCCGCTCCTCTTCACCCAGGGAGGGATCGTCCAGCAGGAAACTGATCACCTTGCCCCGCACGTAGGCCCGGTAGCATTTGTAGAGCGGCAGCAGCTCCCGCCCTCCCTCATCCGGCCAGCAGCGATCAAATTCACGCAGAAAAAAACCGGAAAGATCATAGCGGTCGTGGTAATCCAGGTCCATGGCCAGAAAGGCCACATCCGCCGCCACGTCAATAATCCGGAAGCGATCGTTGAACTCGATGCAGTCGTAAATGTCAAGGTGGTCATTGGCAAAGCAGATATGCTCCATGTGCAGATCGCCGTGACATTCCTTGATCATGCCGGCCGCCACCCGCCGGGCGAAAAGGTCTTCATGGTCGCGGAAAAACTGCTCGTTGAAGTCAATGATCCGCCGATAATCAGGCTCGTCCAGACTTTTACCCAGGTATTTTTCCGTCTGTTCAAAGTTTTCCCGGATGTTGAAGGAAACCGTTTCCAGGGTGCCGAAGCTGCCGTCGTCAACCACGGCCGCCTGACGGTAGAAGGCCGCCAGCATCGCCGCCAGCCGGCGCAGATGATCCAAACGCAGCTTCCCGGCCGCCAGCAGGTTTTTCATCATCCGCTCCTCGGGGAGCTTCCGCATCACCACGGCATAGTCCACCACCGGACCGGAACCGCCGTAGTAAAAACCGCCCTCCCGCTTGACAATCGGCTCCACGCCCAGGTAAACGTCCCGGCTCAGGCGGCGGTTCAGGCGCACCTCTTCCAGGCAATAGTGATGCCGTTTTTCCAGGGTGGAATAATCGATAAAACCGAAGTCCACCGGCTTTTTTATTTTATAGACCCGCTGGCCGGCGATAATCACCCAGGAGATGTGGGTCTGGAGCAGCTCAAGGTCATCCGGGGAAGCGGCATAACGGTCAGGGGACAAGAGGTCAGCAATCATCGGGGACAAAAGGGGATCAGACATCAGAAACTCCTGGACATTCAGGACAGGGGAGGATTGATCAGGTATGTCTCACCAAGGCCGGCAGCGTTTTCTTCCTGTCCAAGGATTTTTACCTTCCGGCCGTCGATGCGCAGCCGGCCGTCGCAGAACAGGCGAACCGCCTCGGGATAAATCTTGTGTTCACAGCGCAGGATCCGGGCCGCCAGGGCGTCTTCATCGTCGTCCGGCAGCACCGGAACCACCGCCTGGATAATGATCGGCCCGTGATCCACCTGGTCATCGACAAAATGCACCGTGCAGCCGGCCACCCTGGTCCCATAGGCAAAAGTCTGTCCCTGACCGTGGGTGCCGGGAAAAGCCGGCAGCAGGGCCGGATGGATATTGATGATTTTTTCGGGGAAGGCATTGATAAACACCGGGGTGATCACCCGCATGAACCCCGCCAGACAGACCAGCTCAACCCCAGCCGCCTGCAGGGCATCCACCAGCGCCCGGTCATAGGCTTCCCGGGAAGCATAGTCCGTATGAACAATAACCGCGGTGGGAATCCGGTGATTGGCCGCCCGGACCAGCCCGTAGGCATCGGGATCATTGCTGATGACCAGGACAAGTTCACCGTTGACGCGGCCCTGCTCCACCGCGTCAATAATCGCCTGCAGGTTGCTGCCGCTGCCGGAAATCAAGACACCGATCCTGGTCATAAGCACCCTCCTGTCTGGAAGTTAACGGAAGGAAATTCCCGTCTCGTCCTCTTCTCTCTTGGTAATTTCACCAATCAGGTAACAGCTCTCCCCCATCGCCTGAAGCCGGGACATCTGCTCTTCCACTTCGTCCGCCGGCACAATGAGAACCATGCCGATGCCGCAGTTGAAGGTAGCCAGCATCTCCTCTTCGCTCACGCCGCCCAGGCGGCTGATCAGGGAAAAGACGGGCGGGCGTTCCCAGGCACCGGTTTCAATAACCGCCTCGCAGCGGTTGGGCAGCACCCGGACGATGTTGTCCCGCAGGCCGCCGCCGGTAATATGAGCAATGCCCTTGAGGGTGAAATCGCGGATCAGGTTGGCAATGGGCTTGACGTAAATCCGGGTGGGACGGAGCAGCTCTTCGCCAAGGCTGCAGCCCAGTTCCTCCACCGTTTCATCAAGGTTCAGGCCCTGGTCGGCAAGCAGCACTTTCCTGGCCAGGGAATAGCCGTTGCTGTGGAGCCCGGAAGACGACAGGCCGATAAGGCGGTCGCCTACGGTAATGCCGGAACCGTCAATGACATCATCCTTGTCCACGATGCCGACCCCAAAACCAGCCAGTTCATATTCCCCCTCAGGATAAAAACCGGGCATTTCAGCGGTTTCTCCCCCTACCAGCGAACAGCCGGCTTCTTCACAGCCTCGGGCGATTCCGGCAACAATCTCGGCCGCCCGATCGGGGTCCAGCTTGCCCATGGCCAGGTAGTCAAGGAAAAACAACGGTTCCGCCCCCTGGACCACAATGTCATTCACCACCATGGCCACCAGATCGATGCCGATGGTGTCATGCCGGTTCAAGAGGAAGGCAATGTTCAGTTTGGTCCCCACCCCGTCGGTTGAAGAAACCAGGACCGGGTTGTCATACTTATCCTTGCGCACCGAAAAAAGGGCGCCGAAGCCGCCCAGATCGTTCAATACTTCAGGGCGGTAAGTCGCCTTGACCAATGGACTGATTTTTTTGACAAACTGATTCCCGGCTTCGACGTCGACACCGGCATCTTTATAGGTGGTACCTTCTCCTGACATAATCAGCTCTCTTCCTTTCCAGCCGGCGATAACCCGCCGACATTACTACAGAAAACCAAATCTCCCAGCTTCCAGGACCAAACCTTCAACAGTCCGGAAAGACGGTAAGAAGTCCTATCCCAACCAAAGAAAAAAGTCAATTTATAACTTCGATTTTTTTGTCTGCCAGCACCTGGTCAATGAAGACGCCGGCTGCCGGAATCCGCACATCTTTCCCGACGACGCAGCGCTGCAGGCGGCAGTCTCGGCCAACAACAGCTCCCGACCAGAGGATGGAATCTTCAATCTGGCTGCCGGCCGCCAGCTCGCACCGGGGGGCAACAACCGTCGCTCCTGACAAGGCCGCCCCGGCAGCCCGGGAACCCGGCGCAACCAGGGGAAAAACCACGTCATCTCCCAGCAGCAGCCGCGCCAATGTTGCATCATTGTGCAGATCCCGGTGCACGCCAAGGTAGTCGTTGACGGTGCCCACGTCACGCCAGTAATAGCAACCCTTGGGAAGGATATAGGCGGCAATCCCCCCCTGCCCTTCCCGCAGCAGCCGTTCATAGACGTCAATAAGGGAAAGAAAGCCGGAAGTCGCCGCCAG
>JAOZRP010000455.1 GCA_029940125.1 bacterium | reverse complement strand
ACTGATTTTTGACAGTTATAACCCGGTTTGATCGAAAACTTGTTGCTATGTTTAATACCTGTCGCTGCAAACCAGAAAAGGTAGTGCCAATAGTATAGCACTATATGCTTGATATACAATAGTTTATACGATATATAAGAGGTGTCTTAATAAGGAGCCTCTTATGTTCGCGCGTGTCAAGAAATCCGGCAAATACCAATACCTCCAGATTGTTGAAAACCGCAAGGAAAAGGGCAAAGTCAAGCAGCGGGTGATTGCCACTGTCGGCCGTATGGATCAGCTCCAGGAGAAAAATCGTGTCGAAACGCTGATCCGTTCCCTGTCGCGGTTTTCCGAAAAAGCCCTGCTGATCCTGTCGGGCAGTAGTGATATTGCCGCCGAAGCGGTAAAAATCGGTCCGGCGATGATCTTCGAGCGTCTCTGGAAGGAAACTGGTATCCGGGAAGCAATCAGGCAGATGCTGGCCGACCGGAAATTCGAATTCGATGTCGAGCGCGCCATTTTTCTTACGGTCCTGCACCGGCTGATGGTTCCCGGTTCTGATCGCGCCTGCGATAAATGGCGCCGGGACTATCGTGTCGAAGGTACCGAAGATCTGGACCTTCATCATTTATACCGGGCCATGAACTTTCTCGGTGAGGAACTCCAGGATCAGACTGATGCCTGTCCATTCAGCCCCCGGTGCAACAAGGACCGGTTGGAAGAGCTGATATTTTTTGGTCAGCGGGACCTTTTTTCAGAACTTGAACTGGTCTTTTTCGATACTACCTCCATCTACTTTGAGGGCCAGGGTGGCAATATCGGCCACAGAGGTTTCAGCAAGGACCACCGTCCGGACCTGAAACAGATGGTTGTCGGCGCTGTCATTGATGACAAGGGCCGTCCCATTTGCTGCGAGATGTGGCCGGGCAATACCGCTGATGTCAAGACCCTGATCCCGGTAGCGGAAAGACTGTGCCAACGCTTTGGGATTCAACAGTTCTGCATCGTTGCTGACCGCGGCATGATCAGCAATGAAACGGTGGCGGAACTTGAACGGCGGAAGCTACCCTATATTCTGGGAGTGCGCATGCGCCGGGTAAAAGAGGTCAAGACCGAAGTCCTTTCCCGGCCGGGACGTTACACCGAAGTCTACCCCGAAGGAGTCGATTCCAAAGATCCCTCACCGCTGAAAGTGAAGCAGGTTGTGCATAACGGCAAGCGCTACCTTGTCTGCTGCAATTCCCGCCAGGCCAGGAAGGATGCTGCCGACCGGGAAGCCATCATCTCATCCCTGAAGGAGCAGCTGAAGAAAGGGGCCAAAATCCTGGTCGGCAACAAGGGCTATCGCCGCTATCTGAAAGTGAGCAAAAACTCCGTGGCCATCGATATGTCCAAGGTTGAAGAAGCATCCCGCTTTGACGGCAAATGGGTGTTGACAACAAATACCGACCTACCGGCCGCCAAGGTGGCCCTCAAGTACAAAGAGCTCTGGATGGTTGAGCGGGTTTTTCGTGATGTTAAAACACTACTTGAAACCCGGCCGGTATTCCATCAGCGGGACGAAAATATCCGGGGCCACGTATTCTGCAGCTTTTTGGCCCTGATTCTGCGCAAAGAACTGGAGCGCCGCCTGAACAACGCCGGCCATGACTTTGAGTGGTCAGACATCAAGCAGGACCTTGAAGCCCTGCAGACGGTAACGATTGAGGAAGGTGAAAAACGCTTTGCCATCCGAACCGAGTGCCAAGGCCATTGCGGTAAAATATTCCAAGCGGTCGGCGTGGCCTTGCCACCGACAATCCGCGAGATTACCGGCTAAAGCCAAAGACGAGGGACCGGTAGTGCCAAGAACCAATCATAGAGTCGTAGTGCGTTGTTTTTATTGAACTTTCTAAAAATAGATGTCAAAGATCAG
>JAOZRP010000454.1 GCA_029940125.1 bacterium | reverse complement strand
CGCTCTGAGCCAAGCCCGAACATCCTTAAGTATTCCCGACAATTTCTTGTTTTTTTTGACAGCCTTTCAGGGATAAGGCACTAAAAGGCCATTTTTCAAAGTACCCGTAAATATGTAGCGCACCAATCAACCCCCTGTCAAGGTTGAAAAAAAGGGCCGGCATGATGCCGGCCCTTGAAGTTCTCCCGTAAAACTGGCACCTTACATAACTGCCAGCAGCGGAGCAATAACCAATGACACAATAGACATCAGCTTGATCAGGATGTTCATGGAAGGACCGGAGGTGTCTTTGAAGGGATCACCAACGGTATCCCCGGTAACCGCCGCTTTATGGGCATCAGAGCCTTTGCCGCCCAGGTTGCCGGCTTCAATGTATTTTTTGGCATTATCCCAAGCACCGCCGGCGTTGGACATGAACAGCGCCATGAACACGCCAGCCAGGGTTGCGCCGGCCAGGGTGCCACCCAGGGCTTCCGCCCCCAGAAGGAATCCCACCAACACCGGGGTAATAACCGCAATCAATCCGGGAATAATCATTTCTCTCAATGAAGCGGCCGTACTGATATCAACGCATTTGCTGTATTCAGGCTTGCCGGTTCCATCCATAATTCCCGGGATTTCACGGAACTGCCGCCGCACTTCTTCCACCATGGCAAAGGCTGCTTTTCCCACGGAAGACATGGTCAGGGCGCCAACGAGGAAGGGAACAATGCCGCCGATGAACAGGCCGATAACCACCATCGGGTTGGTCAGATTGATGACCTTCAAGCCAACCGCCGAACTGTAGGCAGAAAACAGGGCCAAGGCGGTCAGGGCCGCGGAACCAATGGCAAACCCCTTACCAATGGCCGCCGTGGTGTTGCCCAGGGCATCGAGTCCATCGGTAATTTTCCGGGTTTCTTCCCCCAGACCGGCCATTTCAGAAATACCGCCGGCATTGTCGGCGATGGGTCCATAGGCATCAACGGACATAGTAACACCGACAGTTGACAGCATGCCGACCGCGGCGATGCCGATGCCATAAAGACCAATCAGCTTGTAACTGCCGAAAATGGCGCCGCAGATCAGCAGCACGGGGATGGCACAACTTTCCATGCCCACGGCCAGGCCGGTAATGATATTGGTGGCCGGACCGGTTTGGCTGGCTTCAGCAATTTTAATAATTGGCCCGGCAGCAGTATAGTATTCAGTAACCAGACCAATCATGATGCCGCACAAGCAGCCAAACAGAACCGCCCAGAAAGCTCCGATCGGCAGGCCCAGCATTTTGCCAATATAATAGGAACCGATCAGCATGGCAATCGCGCCGATAAAGGTACAATAGCGGAGAGCATCGGCAGGATTGTATTTCTCCAGGATCTTCATGGACAAAATCCCCAAGATGGAGCTGATGATGCCGATCATGACCACCAGCAGCGGATAGCTCATGAACTCGTAGCGCAGGTCGGTAAACATAGCACCAGAAGCGGTAGCGGCAATAGCAATGGTGGCAATAATTGAACCAACATAGGATTCAAAAATATCAGCGCCCATGCCGGCGATGTCGCCAACGTTGTCCCCGACATTGTCAGCGATGGTAGCCGGGTTGCGGGGATCATCTTCAGGAATTCCGGCTTCTACCTTACCGACCAGGTCGGCACCAACGTCCGCGGCCTTGGTGTAAATGCCGCCGCCGACCCTGGCAAACAGGGCGATGGAACTGGCACCCATGGCAAAACCATTGATATATTTAGCCGATTCGGGATCACCGCCAAAAAGATAAAAAAGAACGCCGACACCAATCAAACCCAGGGCGGCAACGCTCATCCCCATAACCGCACCGCCGCTGAAAGCGACGCTGAGGGCTTTCGCCTGCCCGGAAAGATTGGCCGCCGCCGAGGTCCTGACATTGGCCCTGGTCGCCGC
>JAOZRP010000124.1 GCA_029940125.1 bacterium | reverse complement strand
CATCGTGTGATTCGTTCGGCGGCCAATACCGCTACGAGCCAAGCCCGAACATCCTCAAGCATTCCTGACAATTTCTTGTTTTTTATACCCCTCAAGGGGGTACTGAAAAGAGTGACAGCCTTTCAGGCGTAAGGTACTAATGCGGGAACAAATCCCGCAACCCAAACGGGTCTTTTCGGCCCGCAAATAAGTGCTCTTATCAGAACATTTTCTTGTTTTTCAAACCAGAAAATAACCTGTAAGGCACTAAACTGATGAAAAACAAATACAAACGTCATGCCGCCAGACAGAAGCAATCATACAGTGATTTTTGCCGCCGACCGGCAACAAACCGTTCACAGGCTTTATCAAGCTTTGACAGACGGCTGTCAAAGGCAGCCGCTTCCTGCTGCCACCGGATCTTTGAAACAGTTCCTAAAAGCGACAGCAGCTGATATATTCCGAGAAAATCATGCTCCGGTCCCACAATCCACCCATCATCACCAGCGGCTTCCAGCAAATCATCGCGAATGGGAGGACAAATGAAATTGATGCACAATGGTCCCTTCAATTCATCCAGGCAACAGCCACAGGTACCAAAATAACGACAATGCTCCCCGACCAGGCGTTCTCCCGTACGACAATTTTCAAGTTCATACAACGGCTCGAACGCTTCCATGGTTTTCATCCTATCATTCCGGGCTTTTTGGAGCAATGCTGTAATACCATCAGACAGCTTACTCCCCGATTCAACACCTTCCAACCTGAAAATATCTCCAGCGCCCCGATGACAGCAACCAGGAAATACCCCGGCAGTCAATTTGTAACATTCACCACCCGGCAGACGTCGCAAAACCTGCTGACAGTTGCGGCAATAAGCCGCAATATATTTACCGAAGAAAACATTTAATTTTCTGCACAGTTCGCAATAAGCCGTAAAACATTCGCTATCATCCATCTGGCATCCTATCCAACCATTTATCCCATCATCCGAAAACCAGGGATTGGAACAGACACAGCCTCCCATTCACCCAACCCGGGCCTGGTCACTGACTCGGACCAGGAGCTTTTTAAACAGCTGCAGTTCTTCTTTCTCCAGGTCGCGGGTTACCCAGCCCATGAAACATTGACCCACTTCATTGATCTGACGCTGGATTTTCTTCCCTTTTTCAGTCAGGGAAATGGTATAGTACCGCCGATCTCGGAGGACCGGTTGACGAACGACAAAGCCCTTGTCCACCAGGCGATCAATGGTTCTGGTAACCGTGGGATTTTCCAGAGCCAGGGTTTCCGACAGCTGTTTCTGGGTCAAGGGACCGTTTTCCGCCAAGGCCATCATGACACACCAGGTAGCCGCCGTTAAACCGTGGGGCGCCAGACGGTTGTCAAAAGCCCGTTTCAATGACCTGGTCAAGCGATTGGCCAGGAAATAGGTACAATCATGAAGTTTCATCTGAAATCAGTCAGAGCAAGTGAAATAAAAAACAATGATTAGTTAGCTAGCTAATTATTTTCTGAATGTCAAGTTTTTTCCAAAAAATTATCTAAAAAAATCACTTGCCAACCACCATGATATGCTTCTATAATGAAATGAGATTTGTCTGCATCACCTAATATCGCTGGTTGAGTCAGTTCATAAAGCCGCGACAAGCAAAGAGAGAAAAGCAGACAGGTAAATTTTAACTTCAGTTTCCATGAACAAGGGAGAAAATGAATGATCAGTACCGATAAACGCAACGAATATTACGAAAAATACCTTGCTGATTTATCCTATCACCTGGACCAGACGGAACACCAGGAAAAGCCGATTCACGTGGGCGAGAAGATCCGCCACCTGCGGGAAAAACAGCGGCTGACCCTTGAGGATCTGGCCCTTAAAACCGGCTTTGACGTTGAGATGCTGGACAAGATTGAAAAGGAAACCATTACCCCGCCGCTGGGAACCATGATGAAGCTTTCCAAGGCGTTGAACACGGTCATGAGTTCCATCATCAGCGAAGCAAGCGGCAACAAAACCTATTGCGTCCTGCGGGTCAAAGACCAGAAAACCGCTCCTCTGCCCCTGGGCAAGGTCAGCGATCACAGCTACATCCCTCTGGCCATCGGCCTGGAAGACCGGCGGCTGGATCCCTATATCGTCAAGCTCAACCCGGTAAAAGACAAAATCCTGGCCCCGGCGGTACATGAAGGGGAAGAATTCATCTATGTTCTCAACGGTGAAGTCAAGATCGTCGTTGAGGATCACGAAGAAATTCTCTGCCTGGGGGATGCCTTTTACCTGAAATCGACGGCGCCGCATCTGGTAACCAGCAACAACGACCAGCCGGCCATGATCCTGGCAATTCTCTACAGCGGAAAATGAACAGCCCAAGATGACGGTCGGGGCGCGGAAGCATGAAAACAGCGGCAGGTTTTCCTCCCTCTGTTTTCCCGACGGCAAAAAAAATTGTTTTTACTGCTGTCCGCCAATCAGAGATCCGGAAGCTGACAGCCTGGATCAGCTGGCGGAAAAAATTCGTATTTTCCGGCTGAATCGTAGAAATCTACCTGGCAACCGGCAAAATGCGGGGGAGATTCGCGGTGATTCCTGCTGGGGATTGGGTTTCCTTGATGCGGAGGAAAAGCTGATTGGATGTCTGCTGCATCCGCACCAGAATCAGGGAGTGGATTTGCGCCATGCGACCGGCTACCGCAGCAAATGTGCCGGCACGCTCTGTCAGGAGGCGGTGGTTTTTTCCCGGTTGAATCCGGTCAGGCAGCAGTTTTACCTGGCCCTGAGTGAAGGAATGGATTCTTTTCACTACTCCAGCCGCCGGGCGAATCCGCTGATGAAAATCCTGCCTTGGGGTGCGCCCGTGTTGGAAGCCATATTTTTCTTTGAACAAGGCAGACCACTTGCCAGGATGGATTTCATCAGCCGCTATGGTTTTTTCTGGAACGAGTTGAATTACCGGCTGGACGCCTGGCTGGCTGGTGAAATTATCAAACGTTACGGTTTGAAAGTCATCATAGCCAACCCCCGTAAATTTCTTGATTTTCGCCGGCGTCTGCTTTCGCGACTCCAGCAAAAAATAAACAAAAAAGCAGATAACCCTCCAATACTTCCAGTTCACCAATTATCCATTCCACTTGAATTTTCCCGGTTGTTGAAATTCGGTTTAAATCTCTGGGAAGCCAGTGCCGTCAAGGTCGGGAAACTGCAGGAAGTTATACTGCAGGAAGTTGAACGATTCACATAAAATAAACATTCAGGAATCAACCATGTTGGAAATCACCGTTCGTTCCAGTCACATTGACCTTTTTGCCCATGTCAACAACGCCAAGTATATAGAATTCCTTGAATGGGGTCGGGTACAAATGGCAGAGGATTCCGGCATTGATTTCATGGGTATGGTGGCAAATGGCATTGGTCCGGCCGTGCTTCACCTTGAAATCAACTACCGCAAAGAGGCTTCCATGGGTGACGTGCTTCTCATCGACACCCAGGCAGTTGAACTCAAAAATGATAAAGTGGGAATCCTCAGGCAAACCATCACTAACAAGAAAACCGGCGATCTGATTTGCGATGCCCTCGTCACCTTTGTGATGTTTGATCTAAAACAGCGCAAAAGCGTCCCCATGCCTGAGGCAATAAAAAAATCTTTCCCGAAAGGTTCATAAATCATGCGAGAATCCTATCTTCTGCTTCTCTGCGACTACGGACGACGTCTGATTGCCGACCGGCTGACCACCGGAACCGGGGGCAACCTGAGCATCTATGACCGGGACCGGGAACTTATTGCCATCACGCCAAGCGGCAAACCCTACGAACAGCTGATCCCTGATGAGATCAGTATTATCAATCCGGCGGGAATTCATCTTGACGGTCAACCACCCTCAAGTGAGTGGCCTCTACACACCGCCGTTTACCACCAACGGCCTGAAATCAACGCCATTGTCCATACCCATTCCCGTTTTGCCACCACCTTCGCCGTCCTGCGCCAGCCTATACCGGCCTGCCACTACCTGATCGCTGTCTCCGGAGTCGACCAGGTTCGGGTCGCCCCCTACGTCACTTTTGGCACGGATGAGCTGGCCCGGGAAACCGTCGCCAGCCTGGGGCAAGACAATTGCATCCTCCTGGCCAATCACGGCCTGCTGGCCCTGGGGAATGACCTCCCCCAGGCTTATAACATCGCCCTTTACATTGAAGAAGTGGCTGAACTTTGCTATCGCGCCCGGGCCATCGGCACCCCGGTGCTGCTGACCCATGAAGAAATGGATGCGGCCCGTGAACGTTTCCAGACCTACGGATTCAACAACCCGTCCAAGCAACTGGACCAAGGTCTACCCGGGAGTCGTCAACAAGAGCGTCATGGCACACGGCAGAAATAACTGTCGCACAACTGGAAGGGCACCGGAAAATGATCACCGTTTTCAGCAGAAAATTTAAGTGCATTGCTGCATATGAAATTCAAAACAAACTACAAGGAGGCAAAAAAATGAATCTTGCACCAACCTTCAGAAAAAGTTTCCTGGTCATGATCCTGCTGGCAACATTCAGCCTGCCGGCATACGCCCAGAACCATACGGCCCTCACGCCCCTGCTCGTCAACCTGAGCGGCTGGCAGGCGGAAAAGGCCGATGGGATGAGCATGTCCACCGGCGGCATGCGCATGGTTACCGCCAATCGCAGCTATAAAAAGGGGGGACAGGAACTGAATGCAACCATCATGATCGGCAGCCAGGCCATGACCATGGGACAGATGCAGCAAATGCAAATGGAAACCGAGGAAGTACGGGTCAAAACAACCACCATTGACGGCTTCCAGATCAGTCTTAATTACGACAAGCAGGAAAATTCCGGCGGCATCATGGTCATCCTGGGAAGCAACCAGAACAACACCGCCATGTTCATTCTGAATTTCCAGGGCATGGATGAAAACCAGGCCTTGAAACTGGCCAAGAAATTTGACTGGCAGGCGATGAAAAAATCAGCGGGGAAACTACTGTAGGGCCATCACATATTTCCGGTACACTCCCAAACACGGTTGTTGTGGGCAGCATCAGTATCAGGTGCTGCCCATAATCTTTCTGGCCACCACGTTTCCCAGGGCCCAGACGACGTCCAGGGCAAACAACGTCTCGATATTGCGGTCGAAAAGATATTCCGCCCGGGCTTCGAACTCGTCGTCCTCCTCCCAGAGGGCAACAATCCAGGAAAGCCCGGGAAACCAGCTAAATTCAACTCCAAATTCACCGTAGGAAGAAGGCATACCCCCAAGAGCCAGGCCCCGGTCAAGAAACGCCCGGCCGTCACGGGCATAATGCCGGGCGATCAGCACCGAAGCCATCACGTGCGGACCGCGAAAAAAAGTCGCCCCGCCCTTGAGGTGTCCGGCCGTCACCAGTCCCTGCGCCGGCGGCAGCGATTGATGTTCCGAGGCGTATTTCAGCAGCCCCAGGATGACCAGCCCTTCCTGGTAGCTGAGCTGCCGCGATTCTTCCAGGGGAATAATCTGCCGGCTGGCCGGCACCACCCGCACCATCTTTCCCCACCAGGGCAGTTCGATGCCGTCGGCGGCAATCCTCATATGGGGAAAAACCAGCTCTTTTCGGGAAATCAGCTCCGCCGCCTGCTGCCACCAGCCGGGATTCAGCTGTTCCAGGCGGCAGTATTGACGGTTGTCTTCCGGGTCCGCCGGCCATTCAAACTCGGTCATTTTTTCCCTCCCGACGGTGATTCTTCTTTCGTCGGAGCGTCAAACAGCACCTCAACGGCCAATTCCCGCTCCCCGCGAACCAGGGTCAAATGACTGTAATCACCCGGTTTTTTTCCAAGCACCGCATACTGCACATCCTGACTGTTCTGCACTGGCCGGTCATCAATAATCTTGACCAGATCACCCGGCTGAATGCCGGCTTTCGCCGCCGCGCTGTCCGGCTGCACCATGACGACTTTCACCCCGGATTCAACCTCCTGCAGCTGAACTCCCAGGCGGACCCGGGAATCATTGAGATTTCGATAAGGGATGCACCAGAGAAAATCGGCGATGTAGAGCGGCAGGTCGGGAAAATCAACGTCCATCCGCCGGGGTTCATTTTCTTCCAGCTCCTTGGGGGTTGTGGGCAGGACAACAGTGTAGGGCCACTGCCGCTGTTTGAACACCTTGCGGGGAATGCCAAAGCCGTAAGCCACATGGAATCCCCCGGTCAGCACCACCATCTTCTTACCCTGGCCCGCTGGACTGTCCAAATAGTCAATAATCGATTCAGCCATGGTCTCTTCCCAGAGCATCTGCATGCCGTAAAACATCTCCAGGTGGTCATGGCCGCCGGCATGGCCGCTGAACATGGCCGCCAGGGCCTCCTTCTGGTAAGGATCATCGGGCTGGGGATACCTGCCCCCGTTTAATTCCTTGCGCTGCCGCAGCAGGTTCATCTTTTCCGACCGGCTGACATTGATGGCCCGCAGGGGTATCCGCCGTTCACGGATAAAACGGAGCAGTTCACGGTAATACGGGTAGTCAAGCACCCCCCAGTCGCGGCCAAAAACGGCGAGAAATTCCCGGTCATCCATTTTCCCGGCCAGCCAGCGGTCAATGTCCTCCTGGCTCCGACGGCCGAACATCTCCATCCCCACTG
Source organism: bacterium (assembly GCA_029940125.1). Classification (GTDB taxonomy): domain Bacteria; phylum Desulfobacterota; class Anaeroferrophillalia; order Anaeroferrophillales; family Anaeroferrophillaceae; genus DQWO01. The sequence goes on along the minus strand of JAOZRP010000124.1, from coordinate 408 downwards.
CCAGGCGCCCAGGATACCGCTGAGTCAGGAACTTGACAATCTCAAGCTCCAGCCGGTGGGCATAGATATTGTCGTGGGATTCTCCCACATAGACGATCCGGCTGGCAGCCGTCAGGCGATAAAAATCATCCTTGCTTATCGTCACCCCGGTGGGCACATGAAGAATTTCGCCCCGTTTCAGGGTTCCCGGATCACGATAGGGAGAACCGCCCGGCACCCCGCAGGAATTCATGGTCTGGCAGCCACTCATCAACACTCCCGTTAACAAAACAAACAAAAAAAACTTCCGGCTCAAGATATTCACCTATTGCTCCTTATCCCACATCAAACTATCAGCTTTTTGCGGTCAGCTGTTAGTGCCTTATCCCTGAAAGGCTGTCAAAAAAACAAGAAATTGTCGGGGATACT
>JAOZRP010000453.1 GCA_029940125.1 bacterium | reverse complement strand
TATTTTTTGGGCACCTTGCCTGGAGAACCAGGGCCATGGAAGAAATGCCGGCATGACTCATGACAACGCCCTTGGACTTCCCAGTGGTTCCACCGGTATAAAAGATTGAGGCGACGCCATCCCATTCCAGAGAGGTACTGGCAAAATCCGGCGACCCCATCTTTACCAGGTCAAGGAATTGGTAGCAGTCCGGCCTCCGCTGATACTTGAGGTACATACCCTTTTTTACGAAGGGAAAAACCTGCTTGAGCGGAAAAGGGAGATAATCGTTGATATGGGCAACAACAATATTTTTCAGGCTTGTCTTTGACCTCAGGGCCTGCAATCGCGGAAAGAACAGGTCAAGGGCAACAATGGTCGTCGAACCGGAATCATTCAGCTGATGTTCAAGTTCCTTGTCCGTGTAAAGCGGGTTGTTCGGAACCGGTATCCCGCCCATTTCCCATACAGCGTAAAAAGCAATGACCGTTTGCGGAATGTTTGGCATAAGCAACGCCACCCGGTCACCTTTTTTCACCCCAATGGCGACAAGGGCGCTGGCAAAGCAGTGCACCAATTTTTCCAGTTCCGCAAAGGAAATGTTTCTTCCCATAAACTGAAGCGCTTGCCGGGTCGGAAATTTCTTTGAAGCCTGGGACAGGAACTGCGGTATGGTAAGCTTCTTAATCTCAATATGCTCCGGTACTCCTGTTTTTGCTCGAGTCGTATGCGATTCTTTTTCCATGATCCCGCTCCCAATCAATCTTCACACCGGCAAAACCACCAGGAATACCTTCTTCCCGCAACTTTCACCAGGTGCAGCCGGCGGCAAAACACCGGCTTTCCCACTGCTTTAACTCCCCCATCCGGGTCAACCGTCCCCTGTACCATAATACCGCCGGCCAACATGACAACTGCGACATTACCTTTATTGACACAGAGAGTTGCGTGCTGCAAGATAAAACACATTTTTCTCAATACCATTGAAAAAACCAACCTGACGCAAACCGGGCATTTACCGGCACGACATGGACGGATACACTCTCGCCGCCGCAAAGCGGGACGACTCAGCATACCGGCAAAGCACTGAAATTCCCAAGAAAAATACTCAAGTTGACAGGAAAGCCACTGTTAGTTATAGTGTTAATGTTCTTTTCAAAGGATGAACAGCTCCTGCATGGAGTCCGCAAGCTCCAACTTCCAACCGGATCGGCACAGAGAAAGAAGGGACTGCAGATGAAAAAAATCATTGCGGGTTTACTCATTGCCGTCGTGGCGCTGCTTGCTTTGCCGGCTTTGTCATTTACCGGAAAAAATGCACACAAAACAGTGATGCGACCTACGGTCAAAAAAGCAAAAAGTCCTGTACGCCACCCCATGAAAAAAGCGCAGCCCCCTGACCCCTGGGGCAAAACCGGCACCAACATGCAGCCGGCAGCAGGCAACGCAGTGCATCGTGGCGAAAAGACAGAACCGCCCGACCCCTGGGACAAAACGGGAACCAAAGCACAACCGACCGCGGGCAGTGCCGCACATCCCGCCCAAAAAGCACAGCCCCCCGATCCCTGGGGCAAAACGGGCGCCCACATGCGGCCGGCGGTTAAAAAAAGATAGAATGCCACCACTGATTTTTCCCTTTACTACAGGAGGATGACATGAAAACCTTGATTACTGCTATTCTTGCCCTGAGTCTTATCATTGCGGCACCGGCGTTTGCCAAAAAACCGCCGTGGGCCGGACATGGAGGACGCAAAAAATATCAATCTGAGAACCAGGACAAAACCATGATGCCGCCGGCAATGGAGGAAAACGAAACCGCGGCTGAAAACATTAAGAAGGGAAAAAAAGAGAAAAAGGAAAAAAAGCTGCACCAAAAACAGCAGAAGCATAAAAAAGGAAAAAAAGAGAAAAAAGAAAAGGCTGAAAA
>JAOZRP010000452.1 GCA_029940125.1 bacterium | reverse complement strand
TGAAGAGACTAATATTTTCCCGGACCTGTTTCATACCGCCATCGCACGGATCAATCCCGACATTGACAGTGACGACATCGAACGCCTGCTAGATGACGTCAAGCTCTCGCTAGAAAACGAAGATCTCGGCAAAGCCTTTTACGAGAAGCTTACCGAACGCTCGGGCACCCGGTTGATTGATTTCGCTGATTTTTCAAACAACAGCTTCCATGTGGTCACCGAACTGACCTACAAAAACGGCGACGATGAGTTCCGGCCTGACATCACCCTGCTTATCAACGGGATGCCGCTGGTTTTCATTGAGGTCAAGAAGCCCAACAACCATGAAGGCATCCTGGCCGAGCGTAACCGCATCATCACCCGCTGTCGCAATCCCCGTTTCCATCGCTTTATCAATATCACCCAGCTGATGGTGTTTTCCAACAATATGGAGTATGACGACGGTTCGCCGCAACCCATCGAAGGGGCATTTTACGCCAGCCCTTCGTATGACGCACCGACCTTTAACTATTTTCGCGAAGAGGAAGAACTGAATCTTGCTGACCTGCTGGCCGACGAGAACGATGCGGTCGAAAACGAGGTGCTTCGGGACAATAACCTTAACGTCATCAAGCACAGCCCCGAATTCATCAGCAATAAGTCGCCCGAAACACCGACCAACCGAATTTGCACCTCCCTGTTCAGCCGTGACCGCTTGTCGTTTCTTCTACAATATGCTTTTGCTTATGTGAACGAGGCCGACGGCCTGCACAAGCACGTCATGCGCTATCCCCAGATATTCGCCACCAAGGCGATTGAACGCAAACTTGCTTCTGGAATGCGCAAGGGAATCATCTGGCATACCCAGGGCAGTGGCAAAACTGCACTGGCATATTACAATGTCCGCTTCCTGACCGACTACTTTCAGCTCCGGAACATTATTACCAAGTTCTACTTTATCGTCGACCGGCTTGATCTGCTGACCCAGGCGCAACGGGAGTTTTCCAGCCGGGGACTGACGGTGCATACCATCAATACCCGCGAGGCCTTTGCCCGCGATATCAGGACGACTCTGGCCCTGCACAATCACTCCGGCAGGCCAGAGATCACTGTGGTCAATATTCAGAAATTCCAGGATGACCCGGATGTAATCCGCACCGAAGATTACGATGTCAGCATCCAGCGGGTCTATTTCCTCGACGAAGTGCACCGCAGCTACAACCCGCGGGGCAGCTTTCTCGCCAACCTGAGTCAGTCGGACCAGAACGCCATCAAGATCGGCCTTACCGGTACACCGCTGCTGGGTGATGACTACAACTCCCGCGCTCTGTTCGGCGACTACATTCACAAGTATTACTACAACGCCTCCATTGCTGACGGCTACACCTTGCGCCTGCTCCGCGAGGAGATCGCCACCAATTACAAAATCTCCCTGCAGGAAGCCCTGGCGGCGGTAGAACTACAACAGGGCGACATCGACCGCAAGCAGGTTTATGCCCATCCACGCTTTGTCGAACCCATGCTCGACTACATCATCGATGATTTCGAAAGAAGTCGGGGCGCACTGAACGACCATACCATCGGCGGCATGGTGATCTGCGACAGTTCCGAGCAGGCGAAAAAGATGTTCGAGATCTTTCAGTCCCGTCTTGCCGCCAGCATCAGCATCGTCGAACTGCCTCCACGCCTTAAAGCAGCTGCTTCCGAATCGCTGCCGAAGGTGGCTGAATCTTCACCCGGCTATGCCACCGTCCACAAGCAGGACAACAGGGTCAAAAACGGCGCCCTGATCCTGTACGATGTGGGCAGCAAGGAAGAACGCAAAAACTGGGTGGAAGACTTCAAGGTCGGTAAAATCGACCTGCTGTTTGTGTACAACATGCTGCTCACCGGATTTGACGCCCAGCGACTCAAAAAACTCTACCTTGGCCGA
>JAOZRP010000123.1 GCA_029940125.1 bacterium | reverse complement strand
GTATTCGGCATAATTTTCCTCCTTTCCCCATTGTCATTCCAGTCCCGGCAGGGATGATGCAAACAAGCTGCCGGGTATTAGCTCCACATCCGGCGCAGTTCAGTTTTCAGCACTTTGCCGGTTGCCGTGCGAGGCAGAACATCAACATATTCTATTCTTTTGGGAATTTTATACTTGGCCAGATGTTGAGAGCAGAACTCAGTTAGTTCCTCCAGGGATATCTCACGAGCGGCATGCAGTACCGCCAAAGGGATCTCTCCCCACTTTTCATCGCCAATGCCGATAACCGCCGCCTCAATGATATCGGGATGGAGGGAAAGAACATCTTCAACCTCCTTGGGATAGATGTTTTCTCCACCGCTGATGATCATGTCTTTTTTGCGGTCAATGATCCAGTAGAAGCCGTCCGCGTCACGGGTGGCCAGGTCTCCGGTATAAATCCAGCCATCCCTGAGGGTTGCTGCCGTCGCTTCCGGATTTTGATAATATTCTTTCATGATTCCTGGAGATTTGAGGATAATCTCGCCGACTTCATCCGTTCCCACATCGTTTCCTTCTGCGTTTATCAGCCGCATTTCACAATTTACATGACCCTGGTTGCCGCAAGACCCGGCTTTCCAGTCATGGTACGCCGGTTTCAGGACACAGCCCCCGGGACCTGCTTCCGTCAGGCCGTAAAGGCAGCAGAATTCACCCCCGAAAGCCGCCATCGCCTTTTTCACCGCCTCGCCGGGCATCGGCGCGCCTCCATACGCCCACACGCGCATTGAGGAGATGTCGAACTGCTGCAGCAGTGGGGTGGGAGCAAGGGTCGAGAAAACCACTGGAGCACCAAAAAACTGCGTTGCCTTTTCGTCCTGAATCATTTGCAGCATGGCTACGGGATCAAATTCACTCAACACAAGATGAGTAGCTGAAACGTACGTGCCTCCGAGCAGCAGGAGGTGAAGCGGAGCAGAGTGAAAAAACGGCATGACTTCAAGAATGCGATCCGGTTCGTCCATGGTCATGACGATATTAATCAGGTTGGCAACCTCAATGAGGGCCTGGTGAGTAAACAGGGCCCCTTTAGGCTTGCCTGTGGTTCCCGAAGTGTAGATGATGTCAGCGTCATCGTCGGGGGAGATTTCAACTTGGGGGGCGTCAACGGGAAAAGATTTAATCAAATCCCAAAGGACGGGATATTCTTCCTGCTTGCCGCGGGCGAGAATCTTTTTTTCGATGCCGGTGATGCGATTTTCAATTTGGCTGATGGCGTCGAGATATTCCGCCTCCAGGAACAGCATGCGGCTGTCGCTGTGATTAAGAATATATTCGATTTCGGGTGGCGCCAGTTTGTAGTTGACCGGCACGGCAACTCCCCCCATCTTTATTATCCCAAAATAGGCGATAATAAATTCATCGCAGTTGCGCATAAGGAGGGCAATCTTGTCTCCTTTCTTCATGCCGAAATCCAACAGGGCATGAGCGCAGGCATTGCTCATTTCCTCAATCTGCTGCCAGTTCCAGCGATGTTCAGCAAAAACGACGGCTTCCTTTTTTGCAAATTTACGAGCACTTCGGGCAACCAGTTCACCAACTACGATGTTCATTGCGAACCTCCTTTCGGTTTTTTATGGTTTTTAGATTTTTGTCAAACCCAACTGCACCAACTTTTCAATTGCCAGGCAGCCGTTTCACTGCCTCCGTTCACCACAACAAATGCATCCGCAAAAGGCCTTGCGCGCTTATAGCAAGGTAAAACACAGTGAATGGATGTCGCCGCAGGCGTAGATATCACCTTTTACCGGACGGCTTGAAAGGGTCACTTTCCGGCCGATTAATTCCATGCCTGCCTCGTTGGGATCAATATTAATCACATTGCCCATTACCCAGGCGCCGGAAGCGGTTTCCACCAGGGCAACGACAAACGGGGGATTCATCCCCTCGGCCGCCACCCTGATAACCGTGAATGTGCGAATAAAGCCGCTTTTTTCAAGTTCCACAACCTGCAAAGCGGTACTGCCGCAGCTGCGGCAGACTTTCTGCGGGGGAGTCGTATAACTTCCACAGTCGTCACAGAGCAGTCCCCAAAAAACATCGTTGGCCAAACCATCCTGGTATTGTTTGAAGGTTAGTTCCGTGCTCATTTTTCCCCCCGCAAGATAAGGTTGCAAACCGTGCTCAAATCGCCGCCGAGGGTGTCCACCAGGCCTATCTTTGCTCCGTCAACCTGACGTTCCCCGGCTTCTCCTCGCAGCTGTTCTACTATTTCCGTCACCTGGGCCGCTCCCGTGGCGCCGATGGGATGACCTTTCGCTTTAAGCCCGCCCGATGGGTTTACCACAACCGTACCCTTGCCGCCCAGACGGGTTTCGCCCCGGCTTGCGGCATCGTAGCCCCGGCCAAAATCATAGAATCCGAGACCTTCAATCGCCAGCACCTCAGCCATGGTGAAACAATCGTGAAGCTCACAGACGTCAATGTCGCCGGGAGTCAGATGGGCTTCGTCATAGGCCATTTTGACCGAGACCTCCCGGGCTTTGACGTGCGTCAAATCCTGCTGAATATATAAGGGACCTGCCGACGCCTGGCCGGTGCCGGCAACATAAATTGGTTTTTTGACCAAATCACGCGCTTTCCCGGCCTCGGCAATTACCACGGCGGCGGCGCCATCGGAAAAAGGACAGCAGTCCAGCAGTTGCAGAGGGTCTGCCACCATCATGCCGTTCAAGACTTTCTCGACGGTAATTTCTTTCTGGAAGTGGGCTTTGGGGTTTTTGGACCCGTGAAAATGATTTTTAACTGCCACTTCAGCAAGATGCCTTTTCAGCTCGACAAGAGGGATGCCGTACCTGTGGGAATAGAGGTGGGCCGCCATGGCAAAGACTCCCGGAAAGGTAATGCCGGTGGGGGTTTCGTACTGAGCTTGGGATGCCATGGCAAACGTTCGGGTAGCAAGTGGGGTTCCCATGGCCGCGGCACGCTCCGTACCGCCGGCCAGAATCACATCGTAAATTCCTCCCTGCACCATCTGGACGGCCTGGCGAATTGCTACCGTCGCGGTCGCACACGCGCATTCAAACCTGACCGCGGGGGTTGACATGGGCAGGCCAATGGAAGAATGGGCAAAAGGAGCCATGTGCAGCTGCCCTTCTTCAAAATCTCCAAGACAATTGCCGAAAAAAAGAGCCTGAATGTCTCCGGGGGCAAGATTCGAATGAACAATAGCCTCAAGGCCGGCATCGGCAAAAAGTTCCAGGTTGGTTTTGTCCGAGATGCCGAACGGCGTCATCGCTACCCCAAGAATTGCTGCTTCTCTCATGTTTTTTCCCTTTCGTTGTTTTCCTGCGAATAAATTCAAGAAATGGAACCGGCTTTGGCACAATACTTATGGCAATCCCATCATCCGACCAATGATTACCTTCATTATTTCGGTCGTGCCGGCATAGATGGCATTGACCCGAACGTCTCGAGCAAAACGGCAGATGGGGTATTCCTCCATATAGCCGTAGCCGCCGTGCAGTTGAACGCAGTGGTAGGCAACCCGATTTGCCATTTCCGGAATCCATGATTTGGCCATCGAAACCTTTTTCACAACATCTCGACCGGCAATATGATCACCGATCAACTCCCTGAGCAGGCAGGCTCCAAGCTCGATCTCGGTAGCCATTTCGACCAGTTTAAAGGTGTTGTGCTGAAAAGAACTTACCGGCCGCCCGAAAACTTGGCGCTGATTGCAGTAATCAATCGTCATTTCAAGCATTTTTTCCGCCATGGCCTGGGCCATGATGCTGGCCAGCAGTCGTTCCTGCTGCAGTTTGGACATCAGGTAGTAGAAGCCGCGCCCTTCTTCGCCTAGAAGATTTGTGGCCGGCACGCGACAATCCATAAAGCTCAGTTCAGCGGTATCCTGGCTGTGAAGCCCCATTTTTTTGAGATTGCGCCCCCGGCTGAATCCCGGAGTGCCTTCTTCGACGCAAATCAGGCTGATGCCCCGGCTGGCAGGTGAAGCATGAGGATCAGTTTTGGCAGCTACCACTACCAGGTCAGCATTGATTCCATTGGATATAAAAGTCTTCTGACCATTGATGACATAGCTGCTGCCATCACGCCGGGCGGTGGTTTTAATTGCTGCCAAATCCGAACCGGTATTTGGCTCGGTCATGGCTACCGCGGTAATGATGTCACCGCTGGCACAACCAGGGAGCCATTTTCTTTTTTGCTCATTGGTGCCAAAACTTTCAATGTAGGGCACCACAATGTCGCTGTGGAGAAAAGCCATTAAACCGGAAGCTCCCACCCTGGCCATTTCCTCGGTTATTACGACGGAATATTCGAATCCTGCTCCGGAGCCACCATAGGCTTCATCCAGGCCGGGGCATAAGTAGCCCTGCTGTCCCATCTTGTGCCAGGCCCAGCGTGGAGTGATGCCCTCGTTTTCCCACGCATCGATATGGGGAACAATTTCCCGCTGCAGAAATTTTTGGAACGCCTGGCGAAACATTTTGAGTTGATTGTCAGTTTCATAAATAGCCATGCTTTGCTCCTGCTGGAACGTTCATGAACCAGCTCTGCCAGATTCTTGGAGAATGCGGCCGTCACGTTCTGAGGCCGGCCCCGTTGACGAAAACGTCGGCGATGATTTCGTTCATATCACTGAGCGTTAATTTCCCCTGGACATCGAACCAGAAATAGAGCCAGTGCATCATGCCGATAAAAATAAAGGTGAGAGCTGCTGGATTGTACTTTTTCAACCGGCCGGATTTTTGCAGATCAATGATGTAGTCCTTAAGCTGCTGTACGTTTTCTCTTTCTTTCTGTAGTATAATTTCTTTCAATTCAGGCTTCAGGTATTCAATGTCATGCAGAAGGATCTTGATGGAGTCGAGGTTGTTGAAAAAAGTTTTCATGTACTCCTGGCTTACCCCGGCAATAACTTCTTGAAGGTCGGCATTTTGCGGATGATTTTTTGCCAGGGCCTGCTTCATGTTGTTGACGAGTTCATCAGAAGCACGGTTGACAATGGTGAAAAGGATGTCTTCCTTGCTCTTAAAATGATGGTACAGCGCGGCCTTGCTGATTCCGGCAAGCTCTGATATCTCCCTGGTAGTAACTTTCTCATAACCTTTTTCAAAAAACAGCTGCCGGGCAACTTCGATGATAACGTTTGCCGTGTTCCGCTTTATGTTCTTCATTAATGCTTTCCTTTAAAAGTAAGGATGTTTCATTGCCGACACCCCCGGATGTCTTACTGGGGAGCTAAACGGATGGCGCCGTCCAGGCGAATTGTCGTACCATTCAAAAAAGCATTTTGAATGATGTGCTCAACAAGCATTGCATATTCATACGGTTTTCCCAGGCGAGAGGGGAAGGGGATGCTTGCCCCCAGGGATTTTTTTACCTGGTCAGACAATCCCTGAAGCATTGGCGTGAGAAAGATGCCTGGAGCAATAGCCAGTACCCTGATGCCCAGGGAAGCAAATTCCCGGGCCAGGGGTAAAGTCATGCCGACGATGCCGCCCTTTGAGGCGCTGTAGGCTGCTTGTCCGATTTGTCCTTCGAAGGCGGCAATGGATGAGGTGTTAATAATAACTCCACGTTCACCATCTGCATCAGGTTCATTCTTGGCCATTTTTTCCGCCGCCAGCCGAACCACATTGAAACTGCCAATCAAGTTTACGTTGATAATGCGGGAAAAATGTTCAAGAGGCATCACCCCTTTTTTGCTCAAGACTTTTTCAGCGACTCCGATTCCAGCGCAGTTGACAACCTGGTGGATGGAGCCGAAGGAATTGACTACCGTTTCTATCGCCTGAACAACATTTGAGGAATCAGTAATGTCAACCTGACAAAAAAGTACATTTTCCGCGTTCAGTTCCTCGACAAAACGTTCGCCTGCTTCCCGGGACACATCAAAGACTGCCACCTTTGCGCCCAACGATGCCAGATGTTTTACCGTTGCCTTGCCAAGACCTGAAGCTCCCCCTGTCACCACCGCCGTTTTCCCCTTGATTTCCATAACCACGTCCTCCATAGCTGGATGCCCGAATGTCCGTTCATGACCGGGCGCCCGCTCAGTAAAAAACAAAAAAAATTAACCACTTGGAATAATTGGAGTATCCATAACGCTATAACAGTGTTTCCAGTTTAACTAGTACAAAGAACGGCTCTTGTCAAGCCAAATGTGCCGATAAACCGGTGCGGTGGCTTGTCTTTGATATTTCGCGTTTTACTCGGGGGTGAAAGCGGCTGAAAGGGGTTTTTCGTGGTAGTGTTCCGCCCGTTTCCAAATGTGCCTGTAAATGGGAGAAAGATCCACTTTGATGGCATTTTCCGGGCAGCAGCGCACGCAGTTGAAGCAGAGGATGCAGTGGTCGGCGTAAACCGGGAAGGGTTCAAGGGTCAAGGCCGCGACCGGGCAGTGGTCGACGCACATGCCGCACCCGGTGCAGAGATCTTCATTGACCAGCCGCGGCGGCAGCAGCCCGCGGGCGATTTCCAGGTTCAGCTGCCGCATTTCGGCCGCGGCCTCCCCGGGCTGATAGGATAACACCCGCTGCGGCAGCTCCGGCGGTTCATCAAGCTGCAGGTTGTGGTCGATGGTCGAAACCAGGTTTTTCATCATGCGGTCGTCTTCGCAGTCGGGATGACCGGCGGCCAGCGGATCATCCAACTCCCACATCAGGGAATGAACCGCCACGATTTTGGCCGCTCCGGCCAGTTGGTAGTCGCGGTTTTGCAGCGCTTCCCCCATTTCCTCCAGGGCCAGGCCGCTGGTGGCGCCGCCCCAGGTTGCAAAGGGAACCGCGTACGCCTGCCGGCGCCGGGAGAGACGGGCAATGAAATCCATCACCGGGGGCAGGGCGTGTGAAGAATAGACCGGCGAGCCGATATACAGACAGACGCGTTCCGGCGTCGTTTCAATTTCCCGGATTATCCCGGACAGTTTTTCCTCTTCCCGGCCCAGGGTGCAGACCGCTGCCCGCCGGCCGCGCTCGGCCAGCTCCTTTTCGATCACTTCGGCAACGTGCCGGGTTGTTCCAGCCGGTGAACAGTAAAAAATAAAAGGTTTGTATTCCATG
>JAOZRP010000122.1:5798-7065 GCA_029940125.1 bacterium | reverse complement strand
TTATTTTTGAAAGCCGGTTTTTCGGCAGTGTGTCCGGAAACGTTCATGTTTCAATGAACGTCTTCAGCGGGCTGCGGTCAGCCTCCCGCAAAATATTTGGAAAAGCGCGGCTTGTTAAGCTGAGGGCCGAAGCCTGGCAGTCGACGGTACATTCGGAAACAGCGGTTTCCGGAGGGAAGCAAAGTACCTTGAATGCCGCTAAAGGATTGTTGAGTCCCTGCCGAATGCCTGGTAACCGATGTGATGTGACGTATGGTAAAATCCTGATTTGTCCAGGCGGTCGGCTGACGGTTTTTCGTTCTGGCTGAGCTGGCGGCTTTTGAATGCAACCGGGAGCTTTGTTGATGAGATGTCCGGCCTTTGTTGATACCCACCTGCACCTGAGCCTTGGGGGCGAGCCCCGGGAAAACGCCCGGCGGCAGTATGACGCCGGCATCGGCCTGGTGCGGGATGCCGGGGACCGGGACGGCTGCCTGGAGGGGATGGATTTTTCGCCGCTGCGGGTGGTGCGCACCGGGCCGGCATTGTTCAAGCCGGGATGCTACGGCGCCTTCATCGGCGACCGGCGGCCGTTGAGCCTGGAGGAGAAAATTGCTTCGACGCCGTCGGGATTTGTCAAGGTGCTGCTGACCGGCCTGGTGTCTTTTGACGAATACGGCGTCATCGGCAAGACCCAGTGGTCTGCCGACGAGTTGAAGGAAATTGTGGCGGCTGCCCGGCGCCATGGGAAGAAGGTCATGGTCCATGTCAATTCGGACGCCGCCTGCCGGATGGCGGTGGAGGCCGGGGTCCACAGCCTGGAACACGGCTACTTCATCGGCCGCGACACCTTGAAGATGATGGCCGACCGGCGGATCTACTGGACCCCGACGGTGGCGGCGATGGCCAACCAGCTGCAGGACCCGGACGGCCGCTTCTCTCCCGCCCAGCTTCGGATCATTGAAAAGAACTACCGCCGCCAGCTGGAAATGATCAATTTTGCCTGGGAGGTTGGCACCCCGCTGACCATCGGCACCGATTCCGGCTCTTACAATGTCTTTCACGGCCAGGTTTTTTACCGGGAGCTTGAACTTTATCGTCAGGCCGGCGTCAGCCGCGAGGATCTGCTGGCCATGGCGACGGCTGCCGGCTGGGAAATGCTGGGGGTTCCGGTCGACCGCTGGATTGAGGTTGACATGGACCACTTCCCGGCTCCCGGCTGCGTGTCCGGAGTGGATGAAGCGGCTGGAGCGGACGCCGGCTTCCCGGAGGAAACATAATTTTGCCG
>JAOZRP010000122.1:0-5698 GCA_029940125.1 bacterium | reverse complement strand
TTTTGCCGTCGGCAAATATTTTATTGACATGCTTCCCGTTACTAGGTAGATAATTATAAATATATTCTAATAATCTCAAAAACAGTGGCTGTTTTTATGGTGGAATGGCTGGAGAATCTTGGCGCTAAAGCCCTGGGCATATTGATGGAGATCGGTCGTGCCGGGGTTTTTTTATTTTGGTCGGTGGTGGGGATTTTCCGCCCGCCGTTCAAAATCATGCCGATCATCAAGCAGATTCATGTGATCGGGGCAACCTCTTTCACGGTAATCTTTTTTACCGGGGCCTTTGTGGGCATGGTTCTGGGCCTTCAAGGCAATTATACCTTGAGGATGTTCGGGGCTGAAGGGGCCTTGGGCTCGGCGGTGGCCCTGAGCCTGGTTCGGGAACTGGGGCCGGTGCTGACCGGCCTGATGGTGACCGGCCGGGTGGGTTCCTCCATTTGCGCCGAGGTGGGCATCATGAGGATTTCCGAGCAGATTGACGCCCTTGAATGCATGGCCATCGATCCCTATCGCTATCTTATCTCGCCAAAGGTGGTGGCCAGCATCATTTCCCTGCCACTGCTGACCGCCATTTTTAACATCGTCGGGCTGATGGGCGGCTTCCTGGTCGGGGTGCGGCTGCTGGGCGGCAGCGAAGGCGCCTACCTGTCGACCATGAAATCGTCGGTGATGGCTGCTGACATCCGCATGTGTTTTATCAAGTCCATCTGTTTCGCGATTCTGATTGTCTGGATCTGCGCCGACCGCGGCTACTGGGTTCATAAGAGCCGGAACGGTTTTGGCGCCGAAGGAGTCAGTCGGGCGACCACCCACGCGGTGGTGATATCCTCGGTGGCCATCCTGGTGGCCGACTACGTGATTACCTCGCTGCTGCTGGCTTAAGATAAACGATTGAAAGTTCAGCTGTCGGCCTGCAGCTTACAGCCGGGCCGGATGTTTTTCGCCCGGATTAAGCAACCAGCTGTTAGCGCTCAGCATTTAGCTTTCACTGCAGCAGCTAACCGCTAACCGCTAACAGCTAATAATAATAGGTTCCCATGACGTGTGAAAACTGCTGCATAGAGTTGATCGGGATAGAAAAATCCTTTGGCGCCCAGAAGGTTCTGCGGGGCGTCAACCTGCCCATTCGCCGGGGGTTTACCACCGTTATCGTTGGGGAAAGCGGCCAGGGCAAGAGCGTGTTGCTCAAGCATATCCTGGGTTTGATCGCTCCCGATGCAGGCCAGGTGATTGTTGAAGGACGGGATGTCACCCGGCTCCGGCGTTCGGAGTTGAAGGAGCTGCGCACCCGGTTCGGGGTGTTGTTCCAGGGGGCGGCGCTGTTTGACTCCCTGACCGTTTTTGACAACATTGCCCTGCCGCTGCGCGAGCGGACCCGCATGCCGGCCGCCGAGGTGCGTGAGAAGGTCAGGGCGACCCTGGAACTGCTGGATTTGTCCGGCAGCGAGGATAAGTATCCGGCCCAGCTCAGCGGCGGGATGAAAAAGCGGGTGGGATTGGCCCGGGCGCTGCAGCTGGATCCGGAAATCCTGCTCTTTGACGAGCCGACCACCGGGCTTGATCCGGTGCGAAGCCATGAAGTCTACCAGATGTTTCACGAAACCCAGAAGAAGCTGGGATATACCAGCATCATCGTCAGCCATGACATTCCGAAAATATTCAACCTGGCTGACTATATTGCCCTGCTCCATGAAGGTGTGATTCAAATCTGTGCGACGCCGGAAGAACTTCAGCGCTGCGAGAAGCCGCTGGTTCGGGCTTTTGTTGAGCGGGTGATGGGCAGGATGTATTCCAGTGAGATAGAAGACCTGGCGCTGGCGGCTGGGATTTAACAATACAAGATATGTAAGTATTTTTATATTGAGGAAAAGGCATGGCTAAAAAACGTTTCAATGTGGAGTTGGTGGTAGGCATTTTTATGGTGATCGGCATGCTGGGAGTTGCTTACCTGGCCATTAATCTGGGCGGCATTGATCTGTTTGGAAGGGATTATACCAGGATCTACGCCCAGTTTGACTCGGTTTCGGGGCTGAAGGAGGGGGCCCGGGTGGAGATTGCCGGCGTCCTGGTGGGCAAGGTGGAGAAAATATCGCTGGATGAGGACGATATGGCCAAAGTGGAACTGGCCATTTTTCCCGAAGTAAAACTGCAGACTGATGTCATCGCTTCAATAAAAACCCAGGGAATTATCGGCGATAAATTTATTAAGATTTCTCCCGGTGGTGACGATGAGTACCTTAAGGACGGCGACCAGATAACGGAAACCGAATCAGCCATTGATCTGGAAGATTTGATCAGCAAGTATGTGTTCGGTGATGTTTGACGGTTTCGGAAAGTTGGTTGAATCGTCTACATCGGAACAGGGGAGGAAGTATACATCATGTTGAGGTTTGTTGCGGGAAGCTCTACTCGGGAAAAAGTGCTGCCGGTTGTTTGTTTTATGCTTTTGCTGTTGGGCATCGTTTTTGTCGGTTTTTCCGTGGCTGCGCCCGCCCGGGCTGCTGATCAGCAGGTAAGCGGGAAAACTGCGGACGAATTTGACGATGAGTTTGCCGACGAATATGCTGATGCCGATCAAGCCATTGCCGATCCCCTGGAAGGCTACAACCGGGTCATGTTTACCTTTAACGACCGCCTGTATTTCTGGGTTTTGAAGCCGGTGGCCCGGGGATACGGCAAAGTGGTTCCCGAACCCATGAGAATAGGGGTCAGGAACTTCTTTCACAATCTCAGCGCTCCCATCCGCCTGTTGAACTGCCTGCTGCAGGGGAAGTTTGCCGCTTTCGGCGGTGAACTGAGCCGTTTTCTGCTGAACAGCACGGTGGGGGTGGCCGGCCTGATGGATCCGGCCACCTACGATGGGATGAAGAGCTATGATGAAGATTTTTCCCAGACCCTGGGTTTCTACGGCATGGGCCATGGGTTCTACCTGGTCTGGCCTTTTTTAGGTCCTTCCAGCGGTCGGGGAACCGTGGGCCTGGTTGCGGACTACTTTACCGAACCGCTCACCTGGATATGTTGGGGTGATTTGGAAACCGGCATTGCCGTCAATACCGGCAAGGTTGTTAATAGAACCTCTTTGAGCATCGGAGCGTATGAAGATATGATCAAGGCGGTTCTGGATCCTTATGTGGCTGTGAGAAATGCTTATTATCAAAATCAACTGAAAAAGGTTCAGGAGTAGTGATGCCGGAGAGAATAAGAATTTTCATTGTATGTTTTATGGTGGTGCTGTTGGCGTTTTTTTCCGTTGGTCTTTCCACTTCCACGGCGGCGGAGGCTGCAGCCAAGACTCCCACCCAGCAGTTGAAGGCTGGGGTTGACAGCCTGATCGCGGTGCTCACTGATCAAAGCCTGAAGGATGAGGCCGGCAAAAAGAATGTGGAAGACAAGGTTGTAGAGCTTTTCCAGCAGCATTTTGACCTGGCCTACACGTCCCAGATGTGCCTGGGGCGGCACTGGCGCAAGCTGTCCCGGGAGGAAAGGAACGAGTTCGTCAGCCTGTTCACTGATCTGTTGAAAAGCACCTATTTAAACCGGGTCCATGAATATTCCGGCGAAACCGTCAAGTATAAAAAGGAAATTCTCAGGGGCAAGAAAGCCCTGGTGAAAACGGTGGTCATCAGCAAGGGCAAGGAAATCCCGGTAGATTATAAGATGGTCAACCGCGGCAATGGCAATTGGCAGGTGTATGACGTTGTTATTGAAGGGGTGAGCATGGTGCGCAACTACCGCAGCCAGTTTTCCTCCATCCTGCAGAAAAAGAAGTTTGCTGATCTGCTCGACCAGATACGGGATAAAATTGCCCAGAACAAGGCGGTGAAGGATGCAGAGAAGGAGCCGCAAAAAGGATGAATGCCGGGCCGTTGACTTCCATTGACCTTTCCACCACCTGTCCCAAGATCGGCGTCTTCCGGTACATGGACGCCGGCGAATGGGAAATTTTCAAATCATATCTGGAACAGGCCCGCTACCCTGCCGGCGAAATTTTGTATCGTGAGGGTGATAAGGGTGATTTCCTGGCCTTTATCGCCAGCGGCCACCTGGAAGCCCTGAAAAAAACGGAATTTCTGGCCAAGCCGGTGATCCTGGCCAAGTTTTACGCCGGTTCCGTGGTGGGGGAGATGGCCTTTCTGGACGGCAGCCACCGCTCGGTGACCATCAAGGTGATTGAGGATGCCGAGTTGCTGATTTTCACCCGCCAGGCCCATGAGAAGCTCCTCGACGAAGCGCCCCGGGTAACGGCCAAGCTTTTCAACGGCATCGCCCACCTGCTCAGCCTCCGCCTGCGCCGGGCCAACGACCGGCTGGCAACCCTTTTCTAATTTGTTTCCATCCTAATCCGACGACTTACGGGGTCAGGTCTCAACTCTTGACAACTGTCAAGAGTTGAGACCTGACCCCTTTTTTTCCGAATAAACAGTTTGCTTTTTCATGGATCATTGTGTACAATATTCAGAATGAATTATTGTAGTTGGCGAAAGCATTAAGAAATTATAAAACCTATGGCATGGAATTCGTGCCAGGCGATCATGAATTGGAGGAGGGAGCTATGCGACGCAACAAGATTACCGTGGTTGGAGCCGGCAACGTGGGAGCCACCTGCGCTCACTGGGCGGCGGCCAAGGAACTGGGCGATGTGGTGCTGATTGACATTATTGAGGGCGTTCCCCAGGGCAAGGGGCTGGACCTTTTTGAAGCTTCGCCGGTTGAGGGGTTTGATTCCCGCATCGTCGGCACCAACAGCTACGAGGACACCAAGGATTCGGATATCGTCATCATCACCGCCGGCCTGGCCCGCAAGCCGGGGATGAGCCGCGACGACCTGCTGGAAAAGAATGCCGGCATCATCAAGGGGGTGACCGAACAGGTGGCCAAGTATTCTCCCAATGCCTATATTATCGTGGTGACCAATCCGCTGGACGCCATGGTCTACGTGGCCAAGAAAGTCAGCGGCTTCCCGAAAAACCGGGTGATGGGGATGGCCGGAGTGCTGGATTCCGCCCGCATGCGTTCCTTCATTGCCATGGAGCTTGAGGTTTCGGTTGAGGACGTGTCCGCCTTCGTTCTGGGCGGCCATGGGGATTCCATGGTGCCGCTGGCCCGCTATTCAACCGTGGCCGGGATTCCGCTGCCGGCGCTGCTGCCCCAGGAAAAGATTGACGCCATCGTTGAGCGGACCCGCAACGGCGGCGCTGAGATCGTGTCCTTTCTGAAGACCGGCAGCGCTTTTTATGCCCCGTCGGCTTCAGCGGTGCAGATGGCCGAAGCCATTCTCAAGGACAAGAAGCGGATTCTGCCGGTAGCCGCCTACCTGGAAGGTGAATATGGCATAAACGGCTACTACATGGGCGTGCCGGCGAAGCTGGGTGCCGGTGGAGTGGAAAAAATTATCGAGATCGACCTGCTGCCGGAAGAAAAGGCCGGTCTGCAGAAATCCTATGAAAGCGTCAAGGGGCTGGTGGAAAAAATCAAGATTTAAGTTTGCTGCTTGCTGCTGTGCGGGGGCGGGCCTTAAGCCCGCCCTTTTTTTGCAAAATTTCCCCTTGGTTCACCGAGGTTATGTGGTATATAGAAAAAGCTTAGAACAGATGATCAGGGGGGTTGTTAATTAGTGCCTTATCCCTGAAAGGCTGTCAAAAAAAACAAGAAATTGTCGGGAATGCATTAAGGATGTTCGGGCTTGGCTCATAGC
>JAOZRP010000121.1:3293-7073 GCA_029940125.1 bacterium | reverse complement strand
ATAAAGCTGCCTTCAACCTGGAGCTCCTCGGCCGCGTCGCTGGTGATGTTCAGCTTGTATGCCGTCTGCTTTTCCGGTTCGTTGCTGAAATTGTTGACCTCCAGGTCCAGGGGTTCGTAGCGGGCGGTAAAAATCGGTTCAACCCGTTCATCGTGGAAATTGAGGATGCCGTGGTTGATCGCCAGGTGCTTGACGCGGCAGGTAAACTTCTTCTTTCCCGCCTCCGCTTCCGCCTTGGCTTCGGCTTCCTGGCGGCGTCGTTTCTCAATCTTCTTTTCGACGGCGGCAGCAACGATCGGCAGGTAAAAGATGCCGTCGGGCTTGAACTTGAGGCTGACATCCGGTTTTTCCAGGACAATGTCGTCAAGGAAAAGCTCACCGGCCAGCAGGTTTCCGGGCCCAAAGGCGACGGTCAGCTTCGGCAGTTTGACAAAACGATACTTTTCGCCTTTCCGGTTGCTTTCAACGATGACCTTGGCCAGGGTGGCGCTACCGGACAGCTGCAGGCGGGCTTTGCCGCTTGCCGGCTGTATAAAAGTAAGCACCAGGTTGGTTGAAAGGCGACCGGAGGTGACGGTAAAGTTGCGCTTTCCGGGGAGATACGAGAGGTAGTGGGAAAGGTCCAGGTTGGCGAAGTTGATGTTGAACTCGGTATCGTGGGAACTGGCAAAGGGTTTTGTCTGTCCCTTGAGTTCCAGCGGCGCCCCGTTGACCACCGCGGCGAAGGACGGCTGAACTTCGGAATCGATCAGCTTTGGCAGGTTCGATATCCTGGGCAGGGAGATGGTGATGCCATTTATCCAGTGGAATGACTTGTGGGGCTGGTCGGCGAACTCAATGATGCCACCGGTGATTTGAATGTTGTTCAGGGAAAAAAGGAATGGTTTGGAATCCTCAGGCTTCCCGGTTTTTGCTTTTGATTCCGGCAGGAGGTCGGAGAAATTGTAGTTCAGATCCTCCTTCCTGACTATTTTGACATAAGGACCGGCAACCTTCAGCTTTTCCAGCACCAGGGCCCGTTTAAGGAGGGACAGGGAACTGAAATCCGCCACCAGGCGGTCGACTTTGCTCAGGGGTGCTTTGCTGCCGTCGCGGCTTCTGATCACGAAACCGTCAAGCTGCAGCACCAGGGTGAAGGGGTTGAACTTTACCTGGTCAATGGTCGTTTGACGGTCAAGTAGCAGGCTGAGGCGCTTTTCCGCCTGGGTTCGAATGATCCATGGGACCAGGTAGAAGCCGGCCAGGGTGTAGATCAGCAGGACACAGAGAAAAAGAATGACAATCTTCTGCCGGCGCTTCAGCCGCGGAACTTTCATCTTATTTTCTGTATCCATGTGCCATGCCTTCTGGAAGTCAGAAAAGTTGTACTCACACGGTAACTATACAATGTGAGATATGATCAGTCAACAACGTCAGTCATTTTCTCCGGGGACCGGCTTCCTCCTCAGGGCTTTGAGCCGCCCGTGTTTTTTCTTTTGTTCCAGGCGCCTTTTCCGGGAACTTCGGCTCGGCCGGGTGGGGAGGCGTTTTTTCCTGGTTCTGGCGGCCTGTTGAATGATTTCCCGCAGCCGTGAAAGCGCCGCTTCCCGGTTGGCTTCCTGGTGACGATGCTGCTGGGCCTTGATAATTATGACCCCGTCCCTGGTCAGCCGCCGGTCAGACATTCTCAGCAGTTTTTCCTTGATGCCGGCCGGCAGGGACGATTTCCTGATGTCAAAGCGGAGGTGGATGGCGCTGGAGACCTTGTTGACGTTCTGGCCGCCGGCTCCCTGGGCGCGGATGGCCCGCAGCTCAATTTCGTGGTCGGGGATTATAATCTGCTCGGAAATTTTCAGCATTATTTCAAGGCCAGCACCTGGTAATACAGCCGGACAACCCTTGCGGCCATGGCTTCGATGGAAAAGCCGCGGGAAAATTCCCGGGCGTTGCTTCCCAGCTGCCGACGCAGCTCTTCATTTTCCATCAGGGTGACAACTTTCCGACTCCATTCTTCAAGATCGTCTTTGGTTTTAAAGCCGTTGCTGCCGTTGATGATCATGTCGCTGATGCCGCTGGCGTCAATGGCCACTACCGGGCAGCTGCCGGCCATGGCCTCCAGGATGACCAGCCCCTGGGTTTCCGCCTGAGAGCTGAAAATGAAGATATCGGCGGCCTGGTAGTAAAGGGTGATTTCCTTCGGGTTGATGTTGCCCAGCAGATGCACCGTTTTTTCCAATCCCAGTTTGTGGATGTATTTTTTGATTTTCTTCCTTTCCGGGCCGTCCCCGGCAATATGACAGGTGAAGGGAATGTTTGTTTTTTCCCTGACGCGCCGGATGCCGTCCAGGAGGAAGTAGGGATTCTTTTCTTCCGACAGCCGGAAAACAGAAAAAAGGATAATTTCCCCGCCTTTTTTCAGCTGTTCGTGCAGCTGCTGCCGCTGCTTTGGATCGTTCCGGTATCGTTCCAGATTGATGCCGGTGGGCAGGATCTCAATCAGCTTGCCCACCCCCAGGTTGCGCAAGTACATCTTGGTGCTTCTGGTTGGGGCGATAATGGCGTCGCAGGCGTTGGCAAAATGCTTGATCAGCATGTGGGGCGCCCGGCCGCCGGCCAGGTTGCGAAAAAGGGGCAGGTACTGGTTCAGCTGCTCCAGGCGCGTGTGGTAGGTGTAAACCGTTGGCGTCTGGTATTTCTTTGCCAGTTTGAGGCCGACGGTGCCCAGCCAGTAGGGATGGTGGAGATGAACGATGTCCGGCTTGATGTCCCTGAATTTTTCCTTGATGCCGGTGGCGAAAATATTGGTTACCGGGACCACGAAATTTCCCTTGCGATAGTGAAACAACGGCTTGCAGCGGATGATGTTTTGCTCGCTGCTGTCTTCCTCTCCCTCGTAGCGGGGCGCGAACAGGTAGACCCGGTGCCCCAATTTTTCCAGCCCTTTTTTAAGTCGGGCAATGGCAATCGGCACCCCGCCGACAAAGGGCAGGTAGTTGTTGGTGAACATGACGATGGTCAGCTGTTTTTTGCCCGGATCGGTCGATTCAAGCTTGGGATAGTAGTCAACTTTTTCCGCCATCGTTGTGTACAGTGTATAGAGGATGGAAAAAATGATGGAAAAAAAGAGGGTGAAATTGATATAGGTGACATAAAACCAGGAGTGAATTTGAAACCAGATGGATTTCCAGAGCTGAAACAGCAGGGGCTGGTCCTGCTCGGCCAGGGGGACGGTTTGGCAGTCAAGCCCTTGGGAATTTACCTTGACTTCAATGAAGTGATAAAAGGGATTTCTTTTCAGGCTGATTTCCCCGCCGCCGCCGCCGGTGGCAAAATAGGAAACTCCTTGAATGTCTGCCTTCCTGAAGAAATCCTTGTCGGCTGAAAAAACCGCGCTGACTCCGGAGGCTGCAAAAGTCCGCTGCAGAAACAGACGATAATTTTCACTCATTTGGTATTTTTTAAAAAAGCTCTTTTTTTTGCGTCGTTGGCCAATGAGCGGCTGATTCATGACCACAAAGATGTGGCGGCAGCTTCGGGCATCTTCCAGTTGTGACAACAGCCATTCCCGCTGCCATTTTTCCGAAGTTTGTCCGGTGGTGTCAAGAAAGATAAAGTAGGCGTTGCCGGCGGCAAAGGAAAAGTAGTAGGGTCCTATATGCCGGTAAAATCTTTTAGCGCCGAAATCCGACACTTCATTATCGCCGACTGCCAGGATGAAAGGCGAGGTCAGTTTTTCCAGGGTTTTATAAAGGGCGCCGTATTTGTCCTCGGCGCCGTCCATGACGCTGTTGCCGGTGAAAA
>JAOZRP010000121.1:0-3193 GCA_029940125.1 bacterium | reverse complement strand
TAAAGGGCGCCGTATTTGTCCTCGGCGCCGTCCATGACGCTGTTGCCGGTGAAAATGACGAAATCAGGCTTTCTGGCGTTGATCAGCGGCAGGAGGCGGCGGTCAAAGATGTCAATGGAATTTTCAACGTTGCCGACCACGGCAAAGGAAAAGGAAGTCTTGTTCTGCAGCTTTTTTTCTATCTTTTCAATATTGGTAATATTGAGGTCATGAAAGCTGCTTTCAAAGATCATCACGTAGATTTTCATCAGCGTGAAAACGATAATGACGGCCAGGATAGACCCAATGATGAATCTTTTGCGTTGCTTCATGGATGTTTTCCGCTGTTGACGTGGAAGTTGCCCATGTCTATCACAACTGCTGCCGTTTGACAATCAGCCATGTCTGGGGAGGTTTTGAATGATGGGAAACAGCCGCTTTTCCCGGTCCCGCCGGGGGGTATGCGTGGTCCTGCACGATGTGGCTCCGGCCACCTGGGAAATGTACCGTGATTTTGTGGCGGCCGTGGATGCCATTGGCCGGGTGCCTTTGACCCTGCTGGTGGTTCCCGACTACCACCGCCGGGGGGGGCTCGACAGCTATCCGGATTTCTGCCGGTTGATGGACCAGCGCCGCGCCCGGGGTGATGAACTGGTGCTGCATGGCTGCCGCCACCAGGACGACCTGCCCCTGTCCTGGTTTTTTCCCCGCGATCTGTTTATGCGCCGGGTTTTTACCCACGAGGGAGAATTTTATCTCCTGACCGAGCAGATGGCCCGGGAGCGGCTGGAATACGGGCTGGAACAGTTTAAGCGCCTGGGCTGGACGACGGTCGGCTTCGTGGCCCCGGCCTGGCTGATGGGCTACGGGACCCGCAAGGCCCTGGCCTCCATGCCGCTGCGGTATACCAGTGATCCCGGCGGCCTGTTCCTGCTGCCGGATTTTGAAAAGATTCCAGCCCCCACCCTGGTGTGGAGTTCCGGCACCGCCTGGCGTCGTTTGGCTTCGCGATTGTGGAATGAACGCCGCCGGCGGCAGCATGCCGAAACCCCGCTTTTGCGCCTGGGACTGCACCCGGTTGACATGCAGCATGAAAGTTCCAGGAAATACTGGCTGGAAACCCTGGAAAAGTTGCTGCAATCGCGCCTGCCGACTACCAAGGCAGCCTGGCTGGGGCTGTCCTGATGAGACATCGACGCTACTGGCTGCTGGCCGGTCTTGGTTTGATTTTTGGACTTGGCATCCCGCTGCTCATCGGGGGACGGGAGCTGCTGCCGGCCTTCAGGATGATTCCCTGGACCTTGCCGGGCCTGCTGGTGGTCATGATCCTGGCGGCCTGGAATTTCAATGTTGGCCGGGTGAAGCTGCTGGTTGGAGGCATGGGCAAAACGGCGGCATACAGGCAGGTGCTGGCTGCCGTCATGGCTACCGAGTTTGCCTTCTGTGCCACGCCGGGCGGTACCGGCGGCCACGTGACGTATTCGTACCTGCTGGGCCGTTTTGGTCTTTCCATGCCCCAGGGGCTGGGTTTATGTGCTGTTGACCAGCTGATGGACGTGCTGTTTTTCATTACCTCTCTGGCTGGGGTCATGCTTTACTGGCTGATCCGGCCTGAATCCCTGCATCCCGGCTGGCAGCTTTGTTCCCTGGGTGTTTTGATGCTGGTTGTTGTGTTGTGCGCCTGGCTGTTTTTCAGATTTTTTCGCTGTTTTCTTGGGTGTTTCAATGCTATATTGCGCCGGCTGAAGATATCGCCAGGCAGGCGGCATGACCTGCGGCGCTGGATGATGGAATTTCATCGCAGCCTGCAGGTGGTTCGACAGTTTTCCCGGCTGCGGCTGCTGGGCGTGTACCTGTTCTGCCTTGGCTACTGGCTGTTGCGTTACAGCGTTCTTTTCGTGGTCGTTCGGAGCCTTGGCGGCCGGCTTTCCTGGAGCTACTGCTTCCTGGCCCAGATGTTTTCCCATACGGTGGGGCAGGCGACCATGGTTCCGGGGGGCAGCGGCGGGGCCGAGGTCAGCAGCGGCTTGTTCCTGGTTCCGGTCCTGGGTGGAGCCAAAGCGGCGGCGGCCATTTTGCTGTGGCGGTTTGCCACCTTTTACTTTTACCTTGCCGTCGGCGGGCCGGTGTTCGCGTGGGTGGCCGGCCGGCCCCTGTGGCAGCGGCTGGTTCATCGGGCCAGGAAGGAAGAGGAGGGGGTTCAGGACGAATCCTGCCGGAAAGAATCATAAAATACAAGCATGATTAACTTGTCGGATAGAGATGATGACAGCGGTACAAGGCTTTCCCCGGCGCGGCTGGGTCGGAATGCTGTTGATTGCCATCGGCTGGCCGCTGGCCTGGTGCCGACCGGCTGGCTGGCAGTTTTTCTGGGAAAATTCTTTTTTCCTCTTGTGGCTCGGTTACGTTCTGGTGGTTGACGGTCTGAACTGGAAGCGCAGCGGCAGCTCGCTTTTTGCCCGCAGCCCCCGGGCTTTTGCCGGTCTGTTCCTGCTTTCCATCCCCGGCTGGTGGCTTTTCGAGTTTTTCAACCGCTTCCTGCAGAACTGGCACTACCTGCTCAATCGCCCGGTCAGCCCTTTGGAATATGGTCTGCGGGCTTCGGTGCATTTCAGCGTCGTTATTCCCGCGGTTTTGTCGACGGCGGAATGGTGGCGGTCGTCATCGTTCACGGCTGGTTTCCAGTCCTGGCGCCGACTTCCCGTTTCCAGGGGCGGCATGGCGGCCTGTATCTGCCTGGGGGTCGCGATGCTGGCCGCGGTCATGCTGTTTCCCCGCTACTGTTTTCCCTTTGTCTGGGTTGCCTTGTTCCTGGTCTTTGATGCCTTCAATTTCCTGCGCGGTTCACCGTCCCTTTTCCGTTTCCTGTCGCGGGGCAACTGGCGTCCCGTGCTGGACCTGGCCCTTGGGGCCCTGACCTGCGGTTTTTTCTGGGAGATGTGGAATTATTACGCCCTGCCCAAGTGGGTGTATACCGTTCCGTTCGTGGATGTGCTGCATGTTTTTGAAATGCCAATTTTGGGCTACCTCGGTTACCTGCCTTTTGGTTTGGAAGTGTACGCCCTCTATATTCTGTTGATTGATATAACCGGCTTGAAAAAGACCTCGCTTTATGGCGGTGATGAGTTTGTAAAGTTGTAATTTAAGCCAGTACTGTCTGGTTAGGTTCTTGCATACTGTCAACCGGTGCAGTTTTCAGCGCTTTTGGCGCTCG
>JAOZRP010000120.1 GCA_029940125.1 bacterium | reverse complement strand
TGTGATTCGTTCGGCGGCCAAAACCGCTATGAGCCAAGCCCGAACATCCTTAAATATTCCCGACAATTTCTTGCTTTTTGTGACAGCATTTCAGGCGTAAGGTACTAAAAACCCCATTTTTCTGCTTTGTTCTGCCAAGCACCTGGAACCAGTCTACTGCCCGGTTAAAAGCCTGCGGACTTTCACCGGTCAGAAAACTGGGCAAAAGGCGATGCGGAGCGTCAATCCTTTTTGCGGCTGCTTTCCAGAATGGACCGGGCCTTCAGCCGCAGGGCGTTGAGCCTGATAAAGCCTTCCGCGTCCGCCTGGTTGTAAACGGTATCTTCCTCAAAGGTTGCCAGTTCCGGATGATACAGGGTCAGGGATGATTTGCGGCCCACCACGATGCAGTTCCCTTTATAAAGCTTCACCCGCACGGTCCCGGAAACATTGCGCTGGCTGTGATCGATAAAAGCCTGCATGGCCAGGCGTTCAGGGGCAAACCAGAAGCCATTGTATATCATGCGGGCGTATTCCGGCACCAGGGAATCGCGCAGAAACATGACTTCACGGTCCATGGTAATCGATTCCAGGGCCCGCCGGGCATGGTAGAGAATGGTTCCCCCGGGAGTTTCATACACCCCGCGAGATTTCATGCCCACGAAACGGTTTTCCACCAGATCAACCCGGCCGATGCCGTTGCTGCCGCCCAATTCGTTCAGCCGCTGCAGCAAAGCCGCCGGCCCGAGGGATTCGCCGTCGATGGCCACCGGGTCACCTTCCCTGAACTCAATCTCCACGTACAACGGCCGGTCCGGAGCCCGCTCCGGGGAAACGGAAAGCACAAACATGTCTTCCGGCGGCTCATTCCAGGGATCTTCCAGGACGCCGCCCTCGAAACTGATGTGCAGCAGGTTCCGGTCGCTGCTGTAAGGCTTTTCCTTGCTTACCGGAATGGGAATATTGTTCTCCCGGGCATAATTCATCAATTTTTCCCGGGAATTAAGGTCCCAGGTCCGCCAGGGAGCGATGACGGTAATATCCGGGTCCAGGGCGTAATAGGCCAGTTCAAAGCGCACCTGGTCATTCCCCTTGCCGGTTGCCCCATGGGCAACGGCATCGGCCCCCACCTGGCGGGCAATTTCAATCTGCCGTTTGGCGATCAGGGGTCGGGCAATGGAGGTCCCCAGGAGATAGGTGCCTTCATAAATGGCATTGCCGCGGAACATGGGGAAAACATAATCGGCCACAAACTCATTGCGCAGGTCGTCAACAAACACCTGACTGGCCCCGGTGGCCATGGCTTTTTCTTCAATGCCGGCCAGCTCCTTGCCCTGGCCAAGCTCGGCGGCATAGGCCACCACCTCACAGTGGTATTCATTTTTCAGCCATTTGAGGATAACGGAAGTATCCAGACCGCCGGAATAAGCCAGAACAATTTTCTTTACCTGTTTCATTTTTTTCCTCCCAACAATAGAGCCAGCAAGGCTTTCTGAACGTGCATGCGATTCTCGGCCTGGGTAAAAATAAGCTCCTGAAACCGCGAAAAAACCGGGGCGGTTATCTCTTCCCCCCGATGGGCCGGCAGACAGTGCAGCACCACCACTTCCGGCGCCGCCATGGCCAGGAGTTCGTCATTAACCTGGTAAGGGGCGAAGATCCGCCGCCGCTGCGCCGCTTCTTCCTCCTGCCCCATGCTGGCCCATACATCCGTGTTAACCACCTGGGCACCTTCAACCGCCTGACGGGGATCATCAACCACCATGATATTTCCAGCCGCCTCCTCCCGCGCCCGGGCCAGGATCCCGGCATCAGGATGGTAGCCTTCTGGACAAGCCAGCCGCAGGTCAAAACCAAACCGCCTGGCGGCGTTGATCCACGAATTGGCCATATTGTTGCCGTCGCCGACATAGGCCACTTTCACGCCGCGAATATCGCCAAAGCGTTCCCGGATGGTAAAAATATCGGAAAGAACCTGGCTGGGATGCACAAGATCCGTAAGACCGTTGATAACCGGTACGGTGGCATGGCGGGCCAGGGCAATGATGTCATCCTGGGCAAACGTCCGAATCATAATGCCGTCCACGTAGCGGGACAACACCCGGGCGGTATCCTCAATCGGCTCACCCCGGCCCAGCTGGGTGTCATGGCGGCTGAGAAAAATTGCCTGGCCGCCAAGCTGGAACATGCCCACTTCAAAGGAAACCCGGGTCCGGGTGGAAGCCTTCTCAAAAATCATCGCCAGGGATTTGCCTGCCAACCTGGCCTGGCGGGGCTCCGGTTCACATTTCAGCACCGTGGCCAGGGACAGAACCTGATTGAGTTCCGCCGTTGACCAGCCGGCCAAGTCCAAAAAATCTTTCTTCTTAACGTTCACGGCAGCACCTCTTCCAGGACCTCGACCAACCGGTCAATATCCGTTTCCGTGACCACCAGCGGCGGGGTCAAACGCAGGGTTTTTTCTCCGGCCGGCCCCACCAGGACGCCCCGTTCCCGGCAGCGATCAATGACATCGGCAACCGGTACGGTCAATTCAACGCCTACCATCAACCCCAAGCCGCGAATTTCACTGATGCTTTTTTTGCTTTCCTTCAACCGCGCCAGCCGCCCCCGCAGACAGTTTCCCATTTTTTTGCAGTTGCCTAAAACATCATCGGTGTCCAGGGCCTGCAAAACGGCAAGGGCGGCACTGCAGGCCAGAGGATTGCCGCCAAAAGTCGAGGCATGACTGCTCGGACCGAAAACGTCGGCCGCTTTTTGGGATGCCAGCATGGCTCCAATGGGAAATCCGGCTCCCAGGGCTTTGGCCAGCGTCATCACATCCGGCTCAATGCCTTCATGCTGATAAGCAAAAAGACGGCCGGTACGTCCCATGCCGCACTGAACCTCATCAAGAATCAGGAGCAGGTTGTGATCATCGCAAATCCGGCGCAGCTCCTGCAGATAGCCGGAAGCGGGAACATTCACCCCGCCTTCACCCTGGATGGGCTCAACCATGACCGCGCAGGTATTTTCATTAACCGCCCGGGCAACGGCACTGGAATCCCCGAAAGGAACGTAGCGAAAACCGGCAAGCAGCGGCTGATAGCCGGTCTGTATTTTTTCCTGCCCGGTGGCAGAAAGGGTGGCCATGGTGCGTCCGTGGAAAGATTTCTCCATGGTAATGATTTCCGGCATTTCAATCTTTTGGATCTCCCGGGCATAGCGACGGGCCAGCTTGATGGCCGCCTCATTGGCTTCAGCCCCGGAATTGCAGAAAAAAACCCGATCCGCAAAGGACTTTTCCGTCAGCAGGGCCGCCAGCTTAGCCTGAGGTTCGATGTAATACAGATTCGAGACATGCATCAGGGTTTTCGCCTGCTCGGCAATCGCATGACTGACCAGGGGATGGCAATGCCCCAGGCTGCAAACCGCGATGCCGGCCAGAAAATCAAGGTATTCCCGACCATCGGCATCCCACACGGTCATCCCCCGGCCGCGAACCAGAGCCAGAGGATAGCGGCGGTAGGTTTGCATCACGCAACGGTCACTAAGCGCAAATATCTCTTCAGAATTCATCACGATACTTTCTTTTTGTTATCCGTTATAAACATTTGTGCTTTACTCCTGAAATCCTATCATAAAAAACAAGAAAATTATGTAACCATGAAGACTTGAAGAGCTTGAAGAGTTTCTCATTGAACTTCATGTTCTTCATTCCTTCATGGTAAAATAAAATCTTAAATTGCGGGCCGAAAAGATCCGTTTAGGTTGCGAGATTTGTTCCCGCATTAGGAACAGGAGAAACTAAAAACACTCGTCACAACGTTTCCAACTACAGGGTCAATCCCGGAACTTTTAAGCCCCCGGTTATTTTGCCCATTTCGGCCGCCATCATTTCCGCGGCCTCCTTCAGTGCCTGGTTAACCGCCGCAACCACCAGATCCTGCAGCATATCAATATCGTCAGGGTCAACCACCTGGGGCTCAATGGCAATGGAAAGAATTTCCTGCTTGCCGTTGGCGACTACCGTCACCATGCCGCCGCCGGCCGAAGCTTCCACGGTTCTGGCTCCAACTTCCTCCTGTATTTTCGCCATCTTCGCCTGCATCTGCTGAGCCTGCTTCAACAGATTTCCCATTCCTTTAGCCATGTGAACATCCTCCTTACCATCGGTTAATCTCTATCCAGAAAGATTCATTTCCAGTTCAGATAAAAACCTATCATGTTTCCATAATGATACGATCCATTTCCTCTGGAGCCTAAAACACCGCAGGAACCGAAACGACATCATATCAAATACAGGTATCTATTAAAAAACTGGTTTGATTTCCTCAATCTGAGCGTCAAAAATATCTATCAACGAACGAACCATTTCATCATTAATGATGTCCTGCTTGTTAAAATTACCCTTTTTGCTTTTCGCTTCGGTTGTTTTCATGCCGTTGCCGCCATTGCCATTGCCGGACAACTGGGATAAAACCACTACGAATTCTTCGCCGAAAATCTGTTCCAACTGCTTTTTCAACCGCCGCTCTTTTTCCTCATCCCGCAATAAACCATAAGCATAACCAGGCAAGCCCAGTTCAAGCCGATTTTTTTCCCATTTCAGCAAGGTAGCATTATCTAAGACAGCGGTTATAGAAGGCAGATGTGGCCGCAGGGCCTCCAGCAGGGAAGGCCAGTCACGGGGAATCGCAGATTGAGCCTGCAGCAAAGAGGGTTCTTCTTGACCCTGCCTTGACTCCTCCTGGAGTTCATCCGGCTTTGCCTCAGAAACGGAGGAGGGAGATAACGGCTGCCGCGTCGGCAAAGGGCTGCTTTCCAGCAACAATCCTTCCGGTTCGATTCCCTGCAGGCGGTTGATGAGCTCGTCCACCGGCACCAGGTCCCGGGCCATTCCCAGGCGAACGACAGTCATTTCCAGGTGCAGCCGGGGCAGGTTGGCGGCCATCAGGGCCGCATACTGTTCCTGAAAAAGGTCGAACAACTGCTGCCAGTAGGGAAGGTTCGCCCTTTTAACCAAGTTGATCATTTGCTGGAGTTCTTCGTCACCGGCTTCCACCAGGGTCTTCAGTTCCGGCGACACCTTCAAAACCACAAGATTGCGCAGGTAAAACAGAAAATCCCTGGCAAACCGCTTAATGTCAACCCCGGCTTTCTCCAGTTCGGTAATCTGCTGCAGGGCCGCTGGAATCTTACGATCCAGCAATGCTTCCACCAGGGCCGATGCATAACGCGCTTCCACCACCCCCAAAATCACCCGCAGGTCATCAATGCCAACATGGTCTCCGGAAAAAGCCATGGCCTGATCCAGGACGCTCAGGGCATCCCTCATGCTGCCGTCCGCTTCCCGGGCCAAAAGCTTCAGGGCCGCCGGCTCTATTTCCAGCCCCTCCTTTTCCGCCACCCCCTGAATGGCCTGTTCGATCACCGCTGCCGACAGGCGCCCGAAATCATAGCGATGACAGCGCGAAAGAATGGTAATCGGTATCTTATGGGGTTCCGTGGTCGCTAAAATAAACTTAACGTGGTCCGGGGGCTCTTCCAGGGTTTTCAACAGGGCGTTAAAGGCCTCCGTGGTCAGCATGTGCACTTCATCAATGATGTAAATTTTATATGCTGACACCTGGGGCAAATAGCCAACGTTTTCCCGCAGCTGTCTGATTTCATTGATGCCCCGATTGGAAGCGGCATCAATTTCAATCACATCAGGATTGCTGCCGGCGGCAATGGAAAGGCAGTTGTCGCAGGTGCCGCAAGGATCAGGCGTTGGCCCCTGAAAACAGTTCAGACATTTGGCCATGATCCTGGCGGCCGAGGTCTTTCCCACTCCCCGCGAGCCGGTAAACAAAAAAGCGTGAGAAACCCTTTCCGTGCGAATGGCATTTTGCAGGGTCTTGGCTATATGCTGCAAACCGGCCAGATCGGCAAAGCTTTGGGGACGCCATTTACGAGCCAAAACCTGATATGACGAAGAATCAGCCATCGGTTGTTCTTTCTCCAAAAAACCTTTATCCCCATGGATGATAGCCAGGCACCCCTGCGGCACACAGCGAGCAATGTTACCGCTGCTTCCTTCCGGATCTGACGGGGTTCACACTGTCCCTGTTGCACAGGACCTGGCTATCATCCATGGGGATAAACCAGCTGGCGGAGAGAGTGGGATTCGAACCCACGGTACCGTTAAGTACACACGATTTCCAATCGTGCCCCTTCGGCCTCTCGGGCATCTCTCCTGAAAAGCTAAAACACTCGCTAAATGAATTAAGTTGCTTACCAATAAAACATCCGACTGTCAAGGTGAAAAGCCGGCCTTTCAGCTCTCTTGACATTCCCCGGGAAATCACTTAGAAACAATGGATCGCATTTGTCAAAACGTTTCCCGCCCGCATCCAAATAAAAAACGCGGCAACCGCAACTGACCTTAAACATGTGCTCTATTTCTGCAAAAACACCAGAATTTGCGGTCTTGATCCTGGCGGCCGGGGAGGCCCGACGCTTCGGTCAGCCCAAACAACTGCTGCCCTGGGGACGGGACAACACTATCCTCGGCACGGTCATTGACACCGCCTGCGGCAGCAAAAAAACAAACAGCGTCCATGTTGTTCTGGGGGCGCATTATGACGCCATCACCAAAACCATACCAGACAAGCTGTCCAAAACCGATATTATCCGCAACCCGGCCTGGCAGCAGGGAATGTTCTCTTCCATTGCCGCCGGTCTGCGGACCTTGTCAACCCGGCCTGACATCTCGGGCATTCTGTTTCTGTTGGGAGACATGCCTTTCATCTCCCGGGCGATCATTGATCAATTTTTTGTTGCCGCTTCTTCCCATGCAGACACTCAGCCACTGGTTATCGCCACCGAGCGGGAAAAGCCGGCACATCCATACCTGGTTTGGCGGGCACAGATCGGTGAAATTTTATCCTTAAGCGGTGAAAGTGGCATTCGCCCTTTTATTCAATCGCATTTTCTGGAAGCAATAAAGATACCGGTCTCCTTGAAAGCAGGTCGTCAGGATATCGACACCTGGGAAACTTATGAGCAATTAAAGCCTAACGCGGGCTTAACGCCCGCAACCAAAATCAAGGTATAAGGTGTCAGGATGTTCCGGCATGGCTC
>JAOZRP010000451.1 GCA_029940125.1 bacterium | reverse complement strand
TTTTCCCGCTCCCCGGCCGGAAGAAAGGCATGACTGAAGGCCTGTTTCATCATTGCCAGGGCATCCCAAAAGCTCACCCCTCCGGGGGTCAGCCGGGAAGCTTCCAAGTACTCGTCAGTCAAGGTCGTCCGGCAAAAACCGGGGTCGTCGGTGCAGATAGTCAACGGCAAGCCAAAATCTTCCCACATTTTTTTCAACGGGTAAGGAACGTAACCATCATCACCCCCTTCCCCGGGATAATGAAAACCAACCACTTCCCGGTTACTGGTCGGGCAAATCTCCAGGCAGATGTTGCGGTCGCGGAAGCGGGCCGCCAACGCCGGATTGTCAACTAATGACAGGCCATGGCCTATGCGATCCGCGTGAAGCCGGTAAGCGGCTTCCCATATCCTGTCCGCCGGCTCGGTTTCACCAGCATGAATGGTAATAGGCAGACAGGCCGCGAAAGCATCTTCGTATAATCGTTTAAGGCTGTCGAGATTGCCAACTTTTTCATCACCGGCAAGATCCAAACCAACAACAAAATCGCCCAACTGCGGATCTTCCCTGGCATCAACCGCCAGTTTTACCGATCTTTCAATCTTTATCTCCCTGTCCAGACCGGCATCACGGCGATCAGTGATAATCACGAACCTGATGACGGGATTCCACCAACCTCTTTTTTCATCATCGGCAACTGTTTCCAGGGCCCGGCAGAACCGCCGTAGAAATTCCAGCCCGTCGCCTCCCAGGTATTTCATCGGGCTGCCCCGTAATTCGCAGTACAGCAAGTTCTGCCGACAGGCCTGGAGATATACCTCTTTCGCGTACTGCAGGATTCCCTCGGGACGACCCAGGATGGCCGAACCGGTCAGTTCCCCGGGCCGTTCGTAGGCCGAAAAACCATGCTCGTGTTTTCTGACCAGAGCAAACCGCGGCCGGGTAGCGTCATAAAGCTGTTTTTCCAGGATTTCCGGAGCCACGTTGACCAGCAAGGCCGCCGCATTGGCGCTCCGGTCACCGTGTAGCAGGGTTTCAGGCCATTCCCACGGCCACCTTCCACTATCCTTGAGAAGTTCGTCAACCTGTTCCAGCGCCGTGTCTTTCTCTTTCGAGGGCAGGTCATCCCAAACCGCCCGTCCTACTCTGATCTGGGCCGGAAGATCCAGGATGCCGCCCAGGTGGCAGTGAAGCTCCGCCTTGGGGATCTCATCAATTTCAGGACGCAGGCTTTCATCCACTACCGTGTTACGCAGCCGGTCAATGATTTTGGGCGGCAACCGGTAAAGGCTTCGCCAGTTTTCATGGTGCTCGTCACGACTGACTTCCGCCAGGTAATTGCCCAGAAGCTGCTGACCTTCCTTCTCCCGGCCGGCAATCTCGGCAACCAGCGAAACCTCTGAGGCACCCAGTTCCCAAGACAAACACCGGGCATCACTTCCAGGCAACGATAAATCCACGCCCAGAAGCGGAAACCGCCCGGTGGCAACCGGGCCCCGATCATTCCAGTGAACATCCAAAAAATCACTATGATAGCCGCGGCCGACCACCAGCGGGGTGACCACGCCGGCACATGGCTGACCGTCAATGTCAACCGGCAGCGGCCCGGTTAAAAAATCCGGACTGGCATTCCTCAACTGATCGGGCAGTCTGCCACTGTCAACCACGTGCAGAAGGGCATGGCAGCCAAAGATACTGCCGGCCCACTGCAGATCGGCACTCATGGTTTTGCGCCCCCCGGCCAGGGAAAGCACCAACTGCCCCCGGACGCCCGCTCTTTCCGCCGCGTGCAAACACGCCCTCAGGGTCAATTCTTTTATCTTTTCACACTCTTTCTCGCTTGCCAGTTCATTAGTACCAGCCGCCTGCCAGACCCGCAGGGGTATATCCGCACCCAGCAAATTCCACCACGCTGACAGACGAGTCAGGCTTTCGACCGCCGCCTTGC
>JAOZRP010000119.1 GCA_029940125.1 bacterium | reverse complement strand
GGGCTTTATTCCCGCATTAGACCACGACGATGGCTTCGTCGTCTCCGGTCAGCCGTTCAACGCCGTTTTGGGTTACCAGGCAGGTGTTTTCAATGGTGGCCACCCCGTGGCCGGGGAAGATGAATTTTGGCTCCAGGGCAAAGACCATGCCCGGCTCCAGGGGCAGTCGGCTGCCCCTGGCCAGGAAGGGGAACTCATCCACCTCGAGGCCGACGCCGTGGCCGACAAAGGAAACCCGGTCCGGACCGCTGCCGAGGAAATGGTCGCCGTAGCCCATGGCCTCTGCCAGTTCCACGGCCAGTTCGAAGATATTTCCGGCCTCAAGTCCCGGTTTGACGGCGGCCAGCAGCCGGTGGTTGAGCTCCAGCAGGTCGCGGTGGGCCCGGGCCGTCTTTGCATCCGGCTCCCCGAGGCAGAACATCCGGGTGGCGTCGTCCAGGTAGCCGCGGTAGTTGACCATGAAATCAATGCTGACCGGGACGCCCGGCCGCAGGACCTGGATGGTTGCTCCCTGGGGAAAGGCGGGGTCCAGGCCGATGCCGTTGGTGGGGGCGTCCAGGTAGCCGCGGACGGCGGCGGCGGGGCCGGAAATAACGTGGCCGAAAAAAAGCTCGTTGTTCCAGGCACGCATGCGGCCGATGCCTAAATGTCCGCGGATGCGGGCCTGGTATTCCAGTTCGGCCTGCAGTTCCAGCTCGGTGATGCCGGGTTTGATCAGGGTTTTAGCGGCGGCGAACACCTCGCTGGTGACGCGGCAGGCTTTCTTGATGCATTCCAGCTCGTAGTCGCTTTTTATGGCCCGCTGTTTCCGGATGAGCGGGCTGACGTCGGTCAGGATCAGGCCCGGCAGCTGGTCGGCGTAGCGTTGAAACAGCCTGGCGGGCAGGATGTCAAGCTCCATGCCCAGTTTTGCCATTGCCGGCAGCCGGTTTTTGACTTCCCGGCAGACCTGCTCGAAGCTGTCCCAGGGACAAAGCTTTTCGAGCGGCGATTCAGCCCGGCCCCGCTCAAGGCCGCGCCGGATCCAGAAAGTGGGTTCGTCCCGGGCGGGAATAAACAGGGCCCCGTCCTGCATGGTGCCGGTAAAGTAGAAAATGTCGATGTTCTGCAGCAGCAGGCAGCCGCCCAGCGCCGCCGTCCGCATCTTTTCCTGCAGGGCTGCGATTCTGCCGGTGACCTCCCCCGGCGGCACGCAGGCGTAGGGGGCGTCGAAGCGGCTGGACGGGGCGGGCTTGTGGGGTTCGGAAAGCTTCACAACTTTTCTTCAATCCGGGTGATATAGTTTTCGATCTCGCTTTTCAGCTTGCTCAGCTCCTTGATGCGGTTGTCAATCTCGGTGCTGTGACGATGGAGAAGCTCGACCACCCGGGGCAAAACCTTTTTATTGGAGCGGTGGATGGAGTAAATGCGTTCCAGCTCGGCCATTTCGCTGAGGGAGAGACCGAGAAGCTTGAGTTTTTTAATGAAGCGCAG
Organism: bacterium; assembly: GCA_029940125.1. Classification (GTDB taxonomy): domain Bacteria; phylum Desulfobacterota; class Anaeroferrophillalia; order Anaeroferrophillales; family Anaeroferrophillaceae; genus DQWO01. The sequence goes on along the minus strand of JAOZRP010000119.1, from coordinate 5,626 downwards.
GCGACGGAGATCGTTGTCGGTATAGATGCGCCGGCCGCCTTCCATCCTTTTAACCGTGTTGAGCAGACCGATTTCTTCGTAGTAGCGGATGGTGCGGGAACTCATATCCAGCAGCTTGCCTATCTCGCCAATGCGATAGGTTTTCAGGGGGGGGGAGTTTTTCCTCTTTGCTTCCGCCATCATCAGGCACCTTTTCGTTTTTTTTAGTTCATCAGGAAATGTTCATTTCCTGATGAACGCTTTCAGTGGTCAGCAGTCAGCTTTCAGTAAAACCGTGAAAAAATGACCGATGAAGTTGAGCGCTGAAGGCTGCAAGCCCACCCGGAAACACCGGCTTCCGGGTGGAAGCTGTTGAATGAAAACCCTGCTTTAAGACCTTCAAATTCTTCCTGCTGATGAAGGTATTATGAAAAAACCATGTTATACGTAAGTTTTAGCTTTCTTTAGCGTTAAGATGTCAGAATGTCAACCTTTTTCAGGGCCGTGAAGGGGTGCGGGTGCGGGGCAGCTGAAGGCATGATGTAAATAAACCCCTATAAAATCAACTAGATATTGCTTTTTAATGGTGTTTTGACTTGTCCTGGACCGAGGGTGGAGATAAAAAAATTATTCTTTCTTTTTTTTGTTTGCCAGCTAACGTTAGCTGATTTTTGTTGACAAAGAAAAGTAGATGTTATATTGATTCCTCCATGATATAAAAACGTTTTATAAAAAAGCGTATCATGACAACATTAGAGGAAGCGAATGGCTACTGCGCAGAATGACCCTTTGCTGAAGATCGATAATATATCCCTGAGCTTTGGGGGGGTGAATGCCTTGCTGGGCGTCAGCCTCGAGGTGCGAAAAGGGGAAATCTTTTCGATTATCGGTCCCAACGGCGCTGGCAAATCCAGCATGTTTAATTCCATCAGTGGATTGTATCACCCCCAGCGGGGCAAGATTTATTTCAAGGGGCAGGATATCACCTCCATGCCGCCTTACAAAATAACCGCCCTGGGCATCGCCCGAACGTTCCAGAACATCGAGTTGTTCAAGGGGATGACGGTGCTTGACAACCTGATGCTGGGCCGACATATTTTAATGAAGACCGGCCTGCTCAGCGGCGGCATCTTTTTCGGCAAGGCTCAGCGGGAAGAGCTGGCCCACCGGAAAGTGGTGGAGGAGATCATTGATTTCCTGGAGATTGAACATATCCGCAAAAAACAGGTGGCCATGCTGCCGTACGGCCTGCAGAAGCGCCTGGAACTGGGCCGGGCCCTGGCCCTGGAGCCGGAACTGTTGATTATTGATGAACCGATGGCGGGGATGAACCTGGAAGAAACCGAAGACATGGCCCGTTTTATTCTCGACATCAACCAGGAGCGGCAGATTACGGTTTTCCTGATTGAGCATGACATGGGGGTGGTCATGGATATCTCCGACCGGGTGGCCGTGCTGGACTTCGGCGAGCTGCTGGCTACCGGCACCCCTGACGAGGTGCAGCAGAATCCGGCGGTGATCAAGGCGTATCTGGGTGAAGATGATACGGATCTCTATAAGAGGTAAAAGGTTCAAGGTAAAAGGTGTAAGGCCGGAGGCTGAACGCTAACAGGCTAACCGAGGTTTGGCGATTGCCGGTGTCAAGCCCGTCAACGTGTGGACAAAGGAATTATGAGCGAAGATACCCTTCCAAAACTACTGATCCGCAATGCTAAGAAATACGGTCATTCCCGGCATGCCATGCGGGAAAAAGACTACGGCATCTGGCAGAGCTTCACCTGGCAGGACTATTTTGACCACGTGAAGTACTTTGCTCTGGGGCTGGCGGCGCTGGGAATTAAAAAGGATGATAAGATCGCCATTATCGGCGACAACCGTCCCGAGTGGATTTTTTCCGAGCTGGCCGCCCAGTGTCTGGGGGCGGTTCCCATCGGCATCTACCAGGATTCGATTCTCAAGGAAGTTTCCTATATCATCGACCTGGCCGAGGCCAAGCTGGTGGTGGCCGAGGATCAGGAGCAGGTGGACAAGATTTTTGACATGCGGGAGGATCTGCCGACGGTGGATAAGGTCATCTACCATGATCCCAAGGGCATGTACAGCTACGACGACCCCGACCTGCTCTTCTTCCCCGACGTTGAGGAAATGGGGAAGAAGTTTGAACAGGAGCATCCCACCTATTTTGATGATCATGTCGCCGCCATCAAGGAAGACGACGTGGCGTCCATCTGCACCACCTCCGGAACCACCGGCAACCCCAAGCTTTCGATGCTCAGCCACAAAAACCTGCTGCGGATGGCCAAGAACCTGGGGGAAGTGGATCCGAAATATGAATCGGATGATTTTGTTTCCTTTTTGCCCCTGCCCTGGATCGGCGAACAGATGATGGCCATTTCCAGTGCCCTGCTCTTCGGCTTTACGGTCAATTTCCCCGAAAAGCCGGAAACGGCCCAGGAAAATATCCGTGAAATCGGCCCCCATGTGATGTTTTCTCCCCCCCGGGTGTGGGAGAACATGGCGGCCAGCGTCCAGGTGCGGATCATGGACGCCTCGCCCATGAAGCGCTTCTTTTTCAACAAGTGCCTGCCGATTGGCTACCACTGGGCGGATTTGAAGTTTGAGAAGAAAACCCCGACCTTGAAGGACAAGCTGACCTACGCCCTGGCCTACCAGCTGGTTTTCCGGGCCCTGAAGGACCGGCTGGGGTTTTCCAACATCCGCAGCGCCTCCACCGGCGGTGCCGCCCTGGGGCCGGACACCTTCCGCTTTTTCCACGCCCTGGGGGTCAACCTGAAGCAGATTTACGGCCAGACGGAAATTTCCGGCATTTCCTGCATCCATCGCGACGGGGATGTTGATTTCGATTCGGTGGGCGTGCCGATTCCCGAAACCGAGATCAAGATTACCGAGGACGGCGAGATTATTTCCCGCAGTCCTTCCCTTTTTCTGGGTTACTATAAAAATAAGAAAGCGACGGAAGAAACGATTATCGACGGCTGGCTCCATTCCGGTGATGCCGGCTACTTCAATGACCGGGGCCATTTGGTGGTTATTGACCGGGTGAAGGATGTCATGACCCTGAGGGACGGGACCAAGTTCTCACCGCAGTTCATTGAGAACAAGCTTAAATTCAGTCCTTACATCAAGGAAGCGGTGGCCATCGGCCATGAGCGCGACTACATCGTCGCCATGATCTGCATCGATTTCCCCATCGTCGGCAAGTGGGCGGAAAACCACCGGCTGGCCTACACCACCTATACCGATCTGGCTTCCCAGGATATGATTTACGACATGATTGAACAGGAAGTGATCAAGGTTAACAAAAGCCTGCCGGAATCCGCCCGGATTGAAAAATTCATCCTGCTGTACAAGGAGCTGGATGCCGATGACGATGAGCTGACCCGGACCCGGAAGGTGCGGCGGCGCTTTGTAGACCAGAAGTACAGCGACATCATTGAAGGTATGTACGAAGGGAAAAAGGTTATTCCCATTGAAACGACCATTAAGTATCAGGATGGAACGGTGAAGACCCTGAAAATCAAGCTGAAAGTCAAGGAGTTTTCCGGGGGAGGCGGTAAATAGATGGATTTTTTTCTGCAGTTATTGGTCAGCGGCATTGTGGTCGGCAGTATTTATGCCCTGGTTGCCCTCGGTTTTGTCCTGATTTACAAGGCCACCGGGGTCATCAACTTCGCCCAGGGCGAGTTCCTGATGGTGGGGGCCTATGTCTGTTTGGGGATGGTGACCACCCTGCACATTCCCTTCTGGGTGGCTTTTTTCCTGACCATGGTGGTGACGGTGGTCCTGGGGTTGATTATTGAGCGGGTGGCGCTGCGGCCGATGATCGGCGAGCCGATCATCTCCATCATCATGCTGACCATCGGTTTGTCAAGCGTGTTGAAGTGCGGCGTGCAGCTGGTCTGGGGGCCCAACAACCGGGTCTATCCGCAGATATTTTCCCAGACGCCGATACACATCGGGCCGGTGGTGGTTTCCCAGGTCTACCTGTGGAGTGTCGGCTTTGCCTTTCTTTTCCTGCTCCTTTTTACCCTCTTTTTCCGTTTTTCTTCCTCCGGGATTGCCATGCGGGCGGTGGCTGACGACCAGCAGGCGGCTTTGTCCATGGGCATCAGCGTCAAAAAGGTGTTTGCCATGGCCTGGTGCATCGCCTTTTTGGTGGCCGGGGTCGGCGGCATCTTTCTCGGCAATATCAACGGGGTCAACATCTCCCTGGGATTTTTCGGCCTCAAGGTTTTTCCGGCGGTGATTCTCGGCGGTCTGGACAGCATTCCCGGCGCCATTCTCGGCGGCCTGATTATCGGGGTGCTTGAGGCCCTGACCGGCGGCTATCTGGATCCGGTAGTCGGCGGCGGTACGGCCGAAGTGGCGCCTTTCGTGGTCCTGGTGATTATCCTGATGATCAAGCCCTACGGATTTTTCGGCACCGAGGAAATCGAAAAGGTATAGAAAGTCGACAATAATAAAACTTGTTTTTACCATTTAATTCTGATTAAGGTAAGGATGCTATGAGTGCCCATATTTGTGGAGATTATAAAACCAGCTATAAAGAGGACATGGTCCTTTTTCAGACCACGTTCTCAAAATTCTGGATTATCGCTTTCATCGTTGCCCTGTACGCCTTGCCGCCCCTGATGGGCAACTACGTTCTGTACGTGGGCAACCTGATCTGCATCGCGGTCATCGGCGCCCTGGGGATCAATATCCTCACCGGCTTTACCGGCCAGATTTCCCTGGGACACGGGGCGTTCATCGGCATTGGTGCCTATGCTTCCGCCTACCTGACCATGAAACTGGGCTTCCCGTTTATCATCGCCCTGCCCTGCGCCGGGCTGGTAGCCGCCCTGTTCGGGATGGTGTTCGGCATTCCCTCCCTGCGGCTCAAGGGCCTCTACCTGGCCATTGCCACCCTGGCCGCCCAGTTCATCATCGAATACCTGATGGTGCACATGGAGTTCATTACCAATGGGGTGCTGGGAATGATGGTGGATTCGCCTTCAATATTCGGTTTCAGTTTTGACACCGACCTGAAATATTTTTACCTGACGGTAACCCTGGCAATTCTGGCCACCATGTATGCCAAGAATATTGTCAGGACCAGGCCGGGCCGGGCTTTCATTGCCATCCGCGACCGCTATATCTCCGCCGAGGTCATGGGGGTCAATTTGTTTAAATATAAATTGATGGCCTTTGGCATCAGTTCCTTTTTGGCCGGCGTTGCCGGATCCCTGTGGGCCCACTACGTTACCATCATCACCCCGGAGCATTTTACCATCGGGGTGTCGATTGAATATCTGGCCATGATTATTATCGGCGGCCTCGGGCACGTGATCGGCTCGATTTACGGGGCCATCTTCATGGTGTTGCTGCCCGAGGTGCTGCGCCTGCTCAGCGAAATGCTCAGCGGCCATTTCCCGATGATCGTCAACCAGTTTGCCGCCCTCAAGGAAGGGGTCTTCGGGGTGATCATTATCGGCTTTTTGATCTATGAGCCAGACGGTCTGGCTCATCGCTGGCAGATGATCAAGGCCTATTGGAAGTTGTGGCCATTTTCCTATTGATGGTTTGGTAAACCCTAAATCAAGCTATTAGTGCCTTATCCCTGAAAGGCTGTCACTCTTTTCAGTAC
>JAOZRP010000118.1 GCA_029940125.1 bacterium | reverse complement strand
AAGGAGGTCCTTGTGGGCCTCCTTTTTTTATTGATGGATTTGCGGCAATGCCATATTTGATGGCTTTGTAACAACTCCATCTTCATCGTTACGCGGCAACCTGCGTCATTACGGTGTGCTCTACTAGTTGTTACGAGTTCATCATGTTTGGATGTTCGGGCTTGGCTCGCAGCGGGTTTGGGCGCCGAACGAATCACCACGACGGTGATTCGCGGCGGACGCCTCGGAGCCGGCCATGGACGGCCGGCGAGAATGAGCGAGAGCCATGCCGGAACATCCGGCGTAATTTTTTTAGCATAACTCAGAAAGTTGGATTGGCCAAGCCCGAACATCGAATATTTATAGGCAGGTTGGGGAGAGGGAGTAAAAATGATGCGTGTGGGAATTGTTGGTGGAAGCGGTTACACGGGAGTGGAGTTGATCAGGATTCTCTCCCGGCATCCGGAGGTTTCCCTAATGGTGGTGACTTCCCGGCAGTACGCTGGCCTTCGGGTCGACGAGGTTTTTCCGTCGCTGCGGAATATCTGCGGGCTTTCCTTTGTTGCCTATGACCTGGCGGCGATGGCGGAGCAGGTGGACCTGGTGTTTACGGCGCTGCCCCATAAAACCGCCATTGACGTGGTGGCTGATTTTTACGAGGCGGGGAAGAAAGTCGTTGATCTCAGTGCCGACTACCGTTTTGCCGATGCCGGGCTGTATGAATCCTGGTACCAGGAGCACAACCGCAAGGATCTGCTGGCCAAGGCGGTGTACGGTCTGCCCGAGCTTTATCGCCGGGATATCCGCGAGGCCCGCATTGTCGGCAATCCCGGCTGCTATCCCACCGGGGCCATTTTGGCTTTGACGCCGCTTTTCCGCCAGGGACTGGTGGCTGGAAGCCAGCCGGTGATCATTGATGCCAAGTCCGGGGCCAGCGGTGCCGGCCGGACGGCTTCCACCGCGACCTTGTACGGCGAGGTGAATGAATCGTTCAAAGCATACAAGGTGGGCAGCCACCGTCACCAGCCGGAGATCAGCGAACAGGTCAACCGGGCGGCCAATGCCGCCTGTCGGATACTGTTTGTTCCTCACCTGGTGCCCATGAACCGGGGAATTCTGTCAACCATCTACGTGCCGCTGGCGAAGGAATGCCAACTGGATGAATTGATGTCGTTGTACGAAAGCTGCTATGGCTCCGAACCTTTTGTCCGCCTGCTGCCGACGGGCGAACTGCCGACGGCGTCTGCCGTTCGGGGCTCCAACTACTGCGATTTGGGCCTGGTGCTCAAGGCGGAAGAAAAGCTGCTGGTGGTGGTCACCGCGATAGACAACCTGGTCAAAGGGGCTGCCGGTCAGGCGGTGCAGAACATGAACCTGATGCTGGGCTTCCCGGAAACCGCCGCCCTGGAGATGGTGCCGCTGGCTCCCTGAACGTTTTTCCCGGCTATTCTTGACTAAACCAAGTGGTTCATATACAATAAAAAACAGGTCTTTGGTTTTATTTTCGACATTTCCGGTTTTCATTACCGGAGGTCTCCGATCGGATGTTCGGGCTTGGCTCGCAGCGGGTTTGGGCGCCGAACGAATCACCATGATGGTGATTCGCGGCGGACGCCTCGGAGCCGGCCATGGACGGCCGGCGAGAATGAGCGAGAGCCATGCCGGAACATCGTTAAATATATTTCTGGCAATGTCAGGTGGAAGATCTGATTTGCTTGTTTTTATGACCGAAATTCAGGAACAGGTTATTTAACCGCTAACATCCAACAGCTTAACGATATCTTCACTATACTGACGCTTTCGAAAAGGGGTGGTGTATGTCGCTTTCCGATGAACGTCTGATTGAAAGATTGTGCCGGGAGGATGAGGAGTTTAAGCGGGTTTTTCAGGAACACCGGGAATATGAACGGCAGTTGCAGGCTTTTGCCGGCAAAACGTTCCTGACCACCGATGAAGAGCTGGAGGTCAGCCGCCTGAAAAAGTTGAAACTGAAGACGAAAGACCGGATGTACCGGTTGCTGGATAAACATGCCGAAAAACGGTGAATCGGCATTGCGAGGAGGAAAAGTTGAAGAAAACCGGGGCGCAGATTGTCCTGCAGTCATTGCAGATTGAAGGAGTGAAAGTCGTATTCGGCTATCCCGGCGGCGCGGTCATCAATCTTTATGATGAGTTGCCTAACTACGAGGTCAAACACTACCTGGTCCGTCACGAACAGGCGGCGGTTCACGCCGCCGACGGCTACGCCCGGGCGACCGGCGAGGTCGGCGTTGCCCTGGTGACTTCCGGTCCCGGGGCGACCAACACGGTGACCGGCCTGGCCACCGCTTACATGGATTCGATTCCGCTGGTGGTTTTTACCGGCCAGGTGCCCACCGGCCTGATTGGCAACGACGCCTTCCAGGAAGCCGATATTGTCGGGATTACCCGGCCGTGCACCAAGCACAACTACCTGGTGAAAAGCGTGAAGGAGCTGCCGAGGATTATCAAAGAGGCTTTCCATATTGCCCGCTCGGGAAGGCCGGGACCGGTGCTTATCGACCTGCCCAAGGATGTCCTGGTTGATACCACCATCTATGAATATCCGGAAACGGTTTCCCTGCCGGGATACAACCCCACCTTCGAGGGCCATCCGGGCCAGATCCGCAAGGCGCTCAAGGCCCTGCTGAAGGCCAAGCGGCCGGTGTTCTACGTTGGCGGCGGCGCCATCCTCTCTGATGCCGCCGAGGTGCTTACCGAGCTGGCCACCCGCCTGCGCATTCCGGTTACCACCACCCTGATGGGGCTGGGCGCTTTTCCCGAAACCCATGATCTTTCCCTGGGCATGCTGGGCATGCACGGCACCTACCGGGCCAATATGGCGGTCACTGAATCTGACGTGCTTTTTGCCATCGGCGCCCGTTTCGATGATCGGGTAACCGGCCGGATTGATGAATTTGCCCCGGACGCCAAGATTATCCACGTTGACGTCGATCCGACCTCCATCAGCAAGAATGTCAAGGTGCATATTCCCATTGTCGGCGACGTCCACGACGTGCTGGATAAAATGCTGGTGGTGGTCAACGAAATGAGCGAGGAATTTCAGGCGTTTGCCGATTCCCATGACGACTGGCTGGCCCGGATTGCCAAATGGAAGGATATGCACAAGCTGGATTACATCCAGGAAGAGGTGATCAAGCCCCAGTACGTGGTGGAAACTATCTGCCGGCTGACCCGGGATCAGGAGCCGATTATCTGTACCGAAGTGGGGCAGAACCAGATGTGGGCGGCCCAGTTTTATGACTACACCCGGCCGCGGACCTGGTTGAGTTCCGGGGGGCTGGGAACCATGGGCTACGGCTTCCCCGCCGCCCTGGGGGCCCAGGTGGCGTTTCCTGACCGGCTGGTTGTCGATATTGCCGGCGACGGCAGCATCCAGATGAATATCCAGGAGCTGGCGACGGCGGTTCAGTATCAGCTGCCGGTAAAGGTGATTATCCTCAACAACGGCTACCTGGGTATGGTTCGCCAGTGGCAGGAGTTGTTTTTTCAGAAGCATTATTCAGCCACGGAAATGTCGACGGCGCCGGATTTTGTCAAACTGGCGGAGGCCTACGGGGCGGCGGGACTGCGGGCCACCCATCCCCGCGAGGTGGAGGCGACGCTGAAAAAAGCCTTTTCCATTGACAAACCAGTATTTGTCGAATTCGTGGTTGCCGGGGAAGAAAACGTGTATCCCATGGTTCCCGCCGGGCAGCCGATTTCAAAGATGCTGCTGGTCTAGGCCGCGGCGGCGAAGAGAGCAAGGCCGGCCGAACTGTTTGCCGGCGGCATCCATGAGTGGAGAAGAGGAACGATGAAGCATGTTATAGGCGTACTGGTGGAAAATGAATTCGGGGTTCTTTCCCGGATTTCCGGTTTGTTCAGCGGCCGGGGCTTCAACATCGAAAGCCTGACCGTTGCCGAGACCGACGACCCGGCAATTTCGCGGATGACCATCGTTACCCTGGGCGACGACCAGATTGTCGAGCAGATTACCAAGCAGCTCAACAAGCTGATCAACGTGATCAAGGTCATTGATTTTACCAATTCGGATCATGTGTCCCGGGGCCTGATGCTGGTCAAGGTGTCTGTTGAAGGCAGCAAGAGGCTTGAAGTGCTCAAGCTCATCGAGGTGTTCCGGGCCCGGGTGATTGACATGGCGGCCAAGTCGGCCATCATTGAGATTACCGGCAGCGACATGAAGTTGAGGGCCTTTCTTGACGTCCTGGCTCCCTACGGGATCAAGGAGGTCAACAGCACGGGGATCGTGGCGATGAATCGGGAAGTGAAAGGCAGAAGCAGGCATAAAATAAAAGCAGCGTAACAGCGCGGGAGTGGAACGGAATGAAAGTATTTTACGATAAGGACGCGGATCTGTCGATCCTGAAAGAAAAGAAAATTGCCGTGATCGGCTACGGCAGCCAGGGGCATGCCCATGCCCACAACCTTGCTGAAAGCGGGTTTGACGTCATTGTCGGTCTGCGCCGGGGCGGCGGTTCCTGGGAGAAAGCCGCCAACAGCGGCCTGACCCTGATGGAAACCGCGGCGGCGGCGAAAGCCGCGGATGTGATCATGATCCTGGTTCCCGATGAACTGCAGGCGGATCTTTACCGGCAGGATATTGCTCCGAACCTGGAGGAAGGCAACTATCTCGCTTTCGCCCACGGCTTCAACATTCATTACGGCCAGATAGTGCCGCCGGCCGGCATCAATGTCTTCATGGCCGCTCCCAAGGGGCCCGGACACTTGGTGCGCCATGAATATACCCGGGGCATGGGGGTGCCGACCCTGATTGCCGTGCACCAGGATGACAGCGGCGACACCCGGGAAGTGGCGCTGGCCTACGCGTCCGGAATCGGCGGCGGCCGGGCCGGCATCATCGAAACCAGCTTCAGGGAGGAAACCGAGACCGATTTGTTCGGTGAACAGGCGGTGTTGTGCGGCGGGGTGACCGAGCTGATGCGGGCCGGGTTTGAAACCCTGGTCAATGCCGGGTACGCGCCGGAAATGGCCTACTTTGAATGTGTTCACGAGATGAAGTTGATCGTTGACCTGATTTACGAAGGCGGCATTGCCAATATGCGCTATTCGATCAGCAACACCGCCCAGTTTGGCGACCTGACCCGCGGCCCCCGGGTGATCAATGAAGAAAGCCGCCTGGAAATGGAAGAAATCCTGGCGGAAATCCAGGATGGTTCCTTTGCCCGGGAATGGATCCTGGAAAACCGGGCCAACCGGCCGGTGTTCAATGCCCTGACCAGGGCCGGCGAGGAGCACCAGATTGAAACTACTGGCAAAAAGCTGCGCCAGATGATGAGCTGGCTGAGTGAAGACAAGCTGGTGGACAGAAAAAAGAATTGATGAAAACAATAAAATATCCGAAGGACAACCAATCATGAATCTGAAAGAATGGCCGGTTTTTAAATACATCAACCCGGAAGGCTACCGGTTTATCGGTATTTTCTTAGGTATAGCGGTAGTTCTCGCCTTGCTGGGCCTGTCCCTGCTGGCCAAGCTCTTTTTTCTCCTGGCCCTGTTCAGCGGCTACTTTTTCCGGGACCCGGAGCGCTATGCCCCATTGCTGGAAAATTCCGTTGCCTCGCCGGCCGACGGCAAAATAATTGTGGTTGACCAATTGGAGGAATCTGAAGTATATGGGGAAAAGCCCTGTATAAAGATCAGCATTTTCATGTCGCTGTTCGATGTCCATGTCAACCGGATTCCGATCAGCGGCAAGGTGGTGGCCATGCGCTACCATCCGGGGAAGTTCGTTTCCGCCAACCTTGACAAGGCTTCGGCCGAAAACGAGCGGCAGGAGATTGTCATTGAGACCGCTTGGAAAAGCCGGGTCGCCTTCGTGCAGATTGCCGGGCTGATAGCCCGCCGGATTGTCTGCAACCTTGAAACCGACGACCGGGTTGTCAAGGGGGAGCGTTTTGGTTTAATCCGTTTCGGCTCCCGGCTGGATGTCTACCTCCCGGTGGAAACCATTGTCAACGTGCATCCCGGGCAGTATGTCAAGGCCGGGGAGACGGTGCTGGGATATTTGCATTACGATTGACGGCTTGGTTAAGCGATCAGCAGTCAGCCATCAGCTGAGTACCCTAAAGGAAGTTTTGCCAGTGGCAGCAACCAAAAAAGATGATCATGCTGAGAAATCGACGGATTCGCTTATGATACGCGGTGTCTACATTCTGCCGAATTTGTTTACGATGGGGAACCTGTTCTGCGGGTTTTTCGCCATTATTTCGGTGTTGAAAGGGGACTTTGAAGTTGCCGCTACCGCAATCATTGTCGCCAACGTCTTCGACATCCTCGACGGCAAGGCCGCCCGCCTGATGAATGCCACCAGCCGCTTCGGAATGGAATTTGATTCCCTTGCCGATTTGGTGTCCTTCGGCGTCGCTCCCGCCCTGCTGGCTTTTACCTGGGGATTGTCCGAGTACGGCCGCTTTGGCTGGCTGGCGGCGTTTCTGTTCCTGGCCTGCGGAGCCCTGCGCCTGGCCCGTTACAACGTCCAGGTTGATGCGGTGGAAAAGGGTTTCTTCAACGGTCTGCCGATTCCGGCCGCGGCCAGCATGGTGGCCGCCGTGGTTTTGATGTTTTATCACCTGGGCGGCAGTGGTACGGCCCGGAATGTTCTGGTGCTGTTGTTGATCTATGCCCTTGGCTTCCTGATGGTCAGCAGCGTGAAATACCGCAGTTTCAAAGAATCGTTGAACAAAGACCGGGCTCCGTTCATGGCCTTGGTGCTGGCGGTGGTTTTTATCATTATCCTGGCTTCCGAGCCTCAGATTACCCTGTTTGTGCTTCTGAGCCTGTACGTGATTTCCGGGCCGGCGGAACGGCTGCTGCTGCTTCTGGGTCTAGTGAAGCCGGTTCCCCGGGGAGAAGAGAGGGAAGAAATCGTGTGATGTGGTAGTGACGGATTTCAAACTTTTTATCAACCCCCCGGGAGTCAGTGCCGGGGGGTTTTTATTTGGTCCGCATCTGGAAGCAAGTGTTCCCAGATGGGCATTCAGCTTTCAGCGTTCAGCTTTTTACCGTTGGTGATCGTTGAGATTTGGCAAAGAAAGAGATGCTTTAATAAGAAATTGCC
>JAOZRP010000450.1 GCA_029940125.1 bacterium | reverse complement strand
ATGTCGCGATCAACCACCATGTCCCTTTTCTGGAAAAAGCTCCGTTTCCGCTTCAAATTTCAGAACCTACTGCTCTGGCTCTTTCTCTATCTTGTAGCCGGGCCGTTTTTGAAAGCCCTGCCCCACGCGGAGCTCCTGGTCCAGGCCCTTTTTACCGCCGTGTTGTTCTCCGCCGTCTACACCATTCACCGCAAAAGCTATCTAATGTGGCCGGCCCTGGCGCTGCTGGCCGTCACCACCATCCTGATCTGGATAAACCTCTTCAAACTGGTGACCATCAGCGGCAAAGCCATTGACGTCCTGGCTGTTTTCTACCTGTCCATGCTGGTCTACTCTTTCGCCCGTTATATTTTCAAAGCCCATAAGGTTGATTCCGAACTGATTTCAGCCGTTCTCTGCCTTTACTTCCTGCTCGCCCTGCTCTGGGCTTCGATTTACATGCTGCTGGAGGAATGCATTCCCGGATCCTTTGCCGGCCAGGGGCTGATTCCCGGCCAGTCAGTAGGAAAAGAGTTCAACTACTTCAACTACCTGAGTTTTGTCACCATCACCACCCTGGGCTACGGCGACATTACCCCCCAGAAGCCGGGGGCCATGGCACTCTGCCAAGTTGAAGCCGTGCTGGGACAATTTTACACCGCCGTCGTCATCGCCCGGCTGGTCGGCATCCACGTTGCCCAGGAACTCACCAAAAAGAAGTGATTCTCCAGCTTTACACCATGAAAATTCATCAGGATGAAGCACCGCCAACAGACTGCGGCGCACCCGGAAAGGGTGCGCCGCATCGCTAAAAAACCACCTATCAAAAAATAATTATCTCTACATGAACGTCAAACCGGTTTGCTATTTTGCCTTAAACGTCCCGGCGGTAATGTCATCCAAAGCTTTTTTCAAACTTTCAGCCCAATAGGCAAAAGCCGCTTTGGCATGGCCCCATTCATCAACCTTGGCCCCCATATTGAGCTTGGAACCAACTTTTTTATCTTTCCCCAAGGCAACAACCTTATTGCTCTCGGAATCAATAAACATGACCTCCATCGAAGCACTGCCGACTCCGGTTCCAGCTCCGGTAACTCCCTTTTTAATCAGGCTGACAGCAGCCCCGACCGGAACAATCGTGGTGATGGTATCAAGGGTCCGGTTGGACGGTTCAATGTCAACAATGGCTATCTTTACCCGCAGGACATCGGGACCAGGTTCGGCAACCAGGCGATAAGTGGGAGAAACCTTATCGATAAATGCTTTATGGAAGGCTTCTGACAATTCTTTGATCACCTCCGGTTCAATGGCCTTGTTTTCCGCATCCTCCTTGAGGTAGAAAACAACTTCATCAAGCATTATCTGGTGATATTTTTTCAAATCAGCATCCGGAGCGATCCAGACTTCATCAAGGGCTCTTTCACCCGGCGCCAGCTTGGCATACATTTCTGGACCACCCAGGAAACCGCTGCTTTTGACGTTGCCGGAAGTACAACCAATCAGAGAACACAGAAAAAGTACTCCAACCACAAACAACCCATAATATTTTACTCTTTTCATTTCAACCTCCTGCAGGTAGGGGAAAACATCCCATTAGACACCGTCAGAAACCACTATCTATCCTGTTTATGCACCTATCACCTTCCTGGATTCAGGTCAAGTGAAACGGCCACTCAACCTTTAAGTAATTAGGAATAGAAAACCTCTTATTATCACTAAACTAACACCCAACATCTAATCGCTTGGCTTGATCCCATACTAAATTACTTGATGAAATATAGTTTTATATGTTAGTATAGCATTATTATCGGGAATCACATCATTCGGCCATGAGCAACAGCACTATGACAAAAACTCCACCATCCCAGGCTTTAGAACAGGTCATCGCCTGTCCCGGTTGCGACCTGCTGGTGGCCAGACAACCCCTGAACCCCGGAGAAAAGCTCTGCTGTC
>JAOZRP010000117.1 GCA_029940125.1 bacterium | reverse complement strand
TCTTTACAATTTCCCCAAATAATACTACAAAAAAAAATTCTTTTTAGCTGAAGTAGGCTTATATTTAGTTTCCACCCGGAATCCACCGTTTTCGGGTGGGCCGTCAGCTGTCAGTCTTCGTTTTTCAACTTAACAATTTGTTTTTTCAATGTCTTATTGAGGGCTGACTGCTGATCACTGAAAGCGTTCATCGGAAAATGAACGCTTCCGGATGAATGCTATTGGAAAAACCAGGGAGGCAGAACGTGAAAAGGCGGGTTGTGGTAACCGGAGTGGGGTTGGTAACCCCACTGGGAACCGGAGTTGAAAAGAACTGGCAGGCATTGATCAACGGCCAATGCGGCATCGGTCCGATCACCAAGTTTGACGCTGAAAACCTGGCAACCAAAATCGCCGGCGAGGTGCTGGACTTTGATCCCACCGATTTCATGGCCGCCAAAGACGCCAAGCGGGTAGGTACGTTTATCCAGTACTGTCTGGCTGCCGCAGACATGGCCATGGAAATGGCCGGGTTGACCATCGACGAAGCGCTCAGCACCCGCACCGGGGTTTCCGTCGGCTCGGGCCTTGGCGGTCTCGAACTGCTTGAGCGCAATCACGACATCCTGAAAAAGAGCGGCCCCCGGCGCATTTCACCTTTTTTCATTCCCGGAATGATTTCCAACCTGGCCCCCGGCAACATTTCCATGCGCTACAACGCCAAAGGACCCAACCTTTCCGTAGTTACCGCCTGCGCCACCGGCAGCCATTCGGTGGGAGAAGGATTTAAGATCATCCAGCGCCACGATGCCGAGGTGATGATAACCGGGGGAACGGAATCAGCGGTTACCGCCTTGAGCGTTGCCGGCTTCAACGCCATGAAGGCTCTGTCCACCCGCAATGACCAACCGGAAAAGGCCAGCCGTCCCTTCGACGCCGACCGCGATGGCTTCGTTATGGCCGAAGGCGCCGGCATTCTGATTCTGGAAGAGCTTGAATTCGCCCGCCGGCGGGGCGCGCCAATCCTGGCGGAAATGATCGGCTACGGTGCCAGTGCCGATGCCTTCCATGTTGCCGCCCCGGCTCCCGAAGGGGAAGGGGCGGCCAGGGCCATCCAGGCGGCCATTGACGACGCCGGGCTGCCCAAGGAAGCCTACGGCTACGTCAACGCCCACGGCACCTCCACCTATTTCAACGACCTTTATGAAACCCGGGCGATCAGGAAAGTTTTTGCCGACCACGCCGACAAGCTGCTGGTCAGCTCCAGCAAATCCATGACCGGCCACATGCTGGGAGGAACCGGGGCGGTGGAAGCCGCCATCACCGTTCTGTCCCTGAACCGCGGCATGGTCCATCCCACCATCAACCTGGAAAACCAGGATGAACTCTGCGATTTAAACTATGTCCCCAACCAGGCCGTGAAAGTATCACTGGAAGCGGCGATTTCAAACTCTTTCGGTTTCGGCGGCACCAATGCCTGTCTGGCATTCAGCCGCTACCAGGATTGACAACCATGACGGCACCCTTGCAACATTCATCACATCCCGCCCTGCTGATTGCCAGCGACCATGGCGGCTACGCGTTAAAGGAACAGTTAAAGACCGCGCTCGCCGATGAATACGAGCTGACCGATCTGGGAACCGATTCCGAAGATTCCGTCGACTACCCCGTTTACGCGTATCGGCTGGCCGACATGGTGGCCCGCGGCCAGTATCCCCGGGGCATTCTCATCTGCGGCACCGGCATCGGCATGTCCATCGCCGCCAACCGCAACCCCCTGGTCAGGGCAGCCCTGGTTACCGATCAATTCACCGCCCGGATGGCCGCTGAACACAACAACGCCAACATCCTGGTACTGGGCGGCCGGATCACCGACCCTGACCAGGCCATTGAAATCACCAGGACCTGGCTGAACACTCCCTTCGCCGGCGGCCGCCACGAAAGACGGGTACGGCAGTTGGGGAAGACCCCGCCCAGCCCCCACCTGGCAGTAACAGATCCCGATGTTTTCCAGCTTATTGACGACGAAACCCGGCGGCAGGAAGAAAAACTGATCATGATCGCTTCCGAAAACTACGCCAGCGAGGCGGTTCTGGAAGCCCAGGGAAGCGTCATGACCAATAAATATGCCGAAGGCTATCCTTTCAAGCGCTATTACGGCGGCTGCCAGTTCGTGGACCAGGTCGAACAGCTGGCCATCGAACGGGCCAAAGACCTGTTCCAGGCCGAGCATGTCAACGTCCAGCCCCTTTCCGGCTCGGCCGCCAACATGGCCGTATATTTAAGCGTTCTGAAGGCCGGCGA
Organism: bacterium; assembly: GCA_029940125.1. Classification (GTDB taxonomy): domain Bacteria; phylum Desulfobacterota; class Anaeroferrophillalia; order Anaeroferrophillales; family Anaeroferrophillaceae; genus DQWO01. The sequence goes on along the minus strand of JAOZRP010000117.1, from coordinate 4,858 downwards.
CACCATCCTGGGAATGAGCCTGGCCCACGGCGGGCACCTGACCCACGGGGCGCCGGTAAGCTTTTCCGGCATCCTGTTCAAATCCCTGTCCTACGGCGTCAACCGGGAAACCCACTACCTTGACTACGATGAAATCGAGGACATCGCCCTTCGGGAGCGGCCGAAAATCATTGTCGCCGGGGCCAGTTCCTACTCCCGGGAAATCGATTTCCCCCGCTTTCGGCAGATTGCCGACCGCGCCGGAGCCATGCTGATGGTTGACATGGCCCACATTGCCGGCCTGGTGGCCGCCGGCGTTCATCCCTCGCCGGTGCCGTACGCCGATTTTGTCACCACCACCACCCACAAAACCATGCGGGGGCCGCGGGGCGGCATGATTTTGTGCAAACAGGAATACGCCGCCCGGATTGACAAGGCGATTTTCCCCGGCATCCAGGGGGGACCGCTGATGCACGTCATCGCCGCCAAGGCGGTTGCCTTCCGGGAAGCCATGAGCGAGGATTTCAAGGAAATCCAGCGGCGGACGGTAAGCAACGCCCGCTGTCTGGCCCGGGAACTCCAGCACCGTGATTTCAGCATCATTTCCGGCGGCACCGACAACCATCTTTTCCTCATCGATCTCACCACCCAGCCGGTCAAAGGCAAACGGGCGGAAGAAATCCTTGATGAAGCCGGCATCACTGCCAATAAGAACGGCATTCCCTTTGATCAGCGGCCGCCCACCGATCCCAGCGGCATCCGCCTCGGCACCCCGATGATTTCCACCCGGGGCATGGGAGAAAAGGAAATGAAAGTTATCGCCGGTTTCATTGCCGCCGTGCTTCGCGATCCGGACAACGCGGCAAAAATCCGCGAAATCAGGGAAAAGGTGCGGGACCTGTGCAACCGCTTCCCCATCTACCGGGAGCGTCTTTCCAACTGAAAAAAAGGACAAGCCTATGTCCAGCAAAGATACCTCGCGACCCGATTGGCAAACCTATTTTTTCCAGATTGCCCGGCTGGTGGCCAGCCGTTCCACCTGTCTCCGCCGCCAGGTGGGAGCGGTGATCGTCAAGGACAACCGCATCCTCTCCACCGGCTACAACGGCGCTCCGGCCGGCATCACCCATTGCCTCGAACGGGGCTGCATCCGCACGGAACGCAACATCCCTTCGGGGGAGCGCCACGAACTGTGCCGGGGTCTCCACGCCGAGCAGAACGCCATCATCCAGGCGGCATACCACGGGGTCAGTATCAACGGCGCTGACATCTACTGCACCAACCAGCCCTGCATCATCTGTTCAAAAATGCTGATCAACGCGGGCATCAAAAAAATTTATATCTGTGACTCCTACCCGGATGAACTGGCGGAAGAAATGCTCAGAGAAGCCAACATCCCTCTGATCTGCCCATGAAGTGTCCTTTTTGCAGCTTTCTGGAAGACAAGGTTATTGATTCCAGGCTTTCAAAAGACCAGACGACCATTCGTCGTCGCCGGGAATGCCTTTCCTGCGGCAAGCGCTTTACCACCTTTGAAAAGATTGAAATCAACCCGCCCCTGATTATCAAGCGCGACGGCCGGCGGGAAGCCTACAAGCGGGAAAAAATCGAACTGGGACTGCAGAAGGCCTGCGAAAAAAGACCGGTGGCCATTGACGACATTGAAAAGATCATCAACACTATTGAACAGACCCTGCAGGAAAGCGGGGAAAAAGAGGTTGCCAGCTCGGTGATCGGCGAGAAAATCATGCAACTGCTGAAAGAGCTTGACGACGTGGCCTACATCCGCTTTGCTTCTGTCTACCGGCAGTTTAAGGACATCAATGAATTCATCCAGGAACTCCAGGGAATGGTGCGCAGCAGCCGGAAATGAAGACGTTATCAACCGATGAAAAATATCTGCAGCAGGCCCTGAAACTGGCAGCCAGAGGCAGGGGAAGAACATCGCCCAATCCCATGGTCGGGGCCCTGGTGGTTAAAAACGATACCATTGTCGGCAAGGGGTTTCATCCGGCCGCCGGCAAGCCCCACGCCGAAGTTTATGCCCTGCGGGAAGCCGGGGAAATGGCCCGGCAGGCAACCATGTACGTCACCCTGGAGCCCTGCAATCACCAGGGGCGGACCCCACCCTGCACCGAAGCCATCATTGCCGCCGGCATCAATCGGGTGGTCATCGGCATGGAAGACCCCAACCCGAAAGTGGCAGGCAGCGGCATAACCCGCCTGCGGGGCGCCGGCATTGAAACCGTTTCCGGCATCCTGGAAGACAAATGCCGCCGCCTGAATGAAGCCTACATCAAATACATCACCACCCGCACTCCGTTTGTCACTCTGAAGATTGCCGCCAGCATGGACGGCCGGATCGCCACCCATACCGGCCACTCGCACTGGATAACCAGTGAACAGTCCCGCCGCTACGTTCACCGGCTGCGCGATGAAACGGACGCCATCCTGATCGGCATCGGCACCCTGCTGCAGGACAATCCCAGGCTCACCACCCGGCTGCCGGGGAAAAAAGGCCGCAACCCGTACCGGATTATTGTTGACTCCCACCTGCGTACACCGCTGCATGCTGACATCTTCGGAACCGACTCCCGGGAAAAACTTATCCTGGCCACCAGTTGCACCAAACATGACCAGCTGAAACTGTACCGGGACAGAACCTACCGCATCCTGCAAATTCCGGCTGACGACCTGGGGCAGCTGGACCTGAAATTTCTGATGAAGGAACTGGCTGAGCTGGAAATCATGTCATTGATTATTGAAGGCGGCTCGGAAATCAACGGTTCAGCCGTGGACGCCGGCATCGTTGACAAGATATGCTTCTTCTACGCCCCCCTGTTAATCGGCGGCCGGGGTTCCATCGGCATGATCGGCGGCCGGGGCATTGATTTCATTCCCGATGCCCAAAGGATAAAAGAGGTGAAAATCAGGCGCTTCGGCCCTGACCTCTGCGTAGAAGGCTACCTGCAACCGGCAGCACCACTCCCCCATGATTAAGTTCATCAATCGAATGGGTCGCGGCTTTTTGATTCCAGCATCCCTGGGCTACCGCCTGGCGGTGGGCGGCCGCAACCTTCTCTATGATCTGCACTTGCCCCAAACGCATCAGGGACCGGTCCCGATTGTCTGCGTCGGCAACTTGACGGTCGGCGGCACCGGGAAAACCCCCATGGTCAGCTGGCTGACCGACTATTTCAGTCAGCAGGGAAAAAAGGTGGCCATTCTCAGCCGGGGCTACAAGCGCCATGGCCGCCTGCAGCCGCGGATCCTCCTCCCGGAAACCGGCAGCCACCCCGGCGTCAATGAACTTGGCGACGAGGCGGCCATGCTGCACTGCAAACATCCACGAACAGCCCTGGTGCTGGATGCGGACCGCAGCCGTGGCGCCCGAACCATTTGCTCCCGCTGGTCGCCGGACATCATCATCATGGACGACGGTTTTCAGCACCGCCGCCTGCAGCGGACCCTGAACATCGTCATGATTGACAGCCAGCGGCTTTTCGGCAACGGACTCCTGCTGCCGGCCGGACCGTTAAGGGAACCAATTGCGGCCCTGCAAAGGGCTGATCTGGTGGTTTTCAACAAGTTTGACGCCCGGCACCCATCTTTCGCCGGCCGGAGCCGCCGGGTGTTCGATTTTATCTCACCTAAACGTCTGTTTACCGCCCGGTATGAGCTGCGCTGTCTGTACAACCTGTGGCATCCTGCCCGGGAAACGGAAATCGGTCAACTGCAAGGCAAAAAAATCCTGGCTTTCGCCGGCATCGCCAACCCGGACTATTTTTTCCAGCAGCTGGAAAAGCTGGGAATGGTACTGCAGAACCGGCTTTCCTTTGCCGACCATGTCCATTATGACCGAGAAAAATTGCAAAAAATCAGCCAAGCGGCCGGCGGGGGGCTGGTGGCAACCACCGCCAAGGACGCCGTAAAGATTGCCGCCCTGCCTGAGGCAAAGCTGCTGCTGCCAAAGCTGCTGGTGGCCGACATCGACATGCTGATTGAACCGGAGGATCGATTTATTGAACTGCTTGAATCCCGCCTGGCCATAGGTTATAGTGGCTCTCAATGATTTTTGACTGCGTCAGGAAAAGAGAGAGATGTCCAGACAGGCAACAACAGAAAAAGCCGCGGTGTTTGTAGACCGCGACGGCACCATTATCGAAGAAGTCGGCTACCTGGATAATCCTGAGCAGTTGAAGCTCCTTCCCGGGGCCGCTCGGGCGCTTCGGCAGCTTAACCAGGCCGGGATACCGGTCATCATGGTCACCAACCAGTCGGGGGTGGCCCGCGGTTATTTTTCTGAATCAGTGGTGGAGCAGCTGCACCAGCGGCTGCGGGAACTGCTGGCCGCCGAGTCGGCGCGGCTGGATGCGATCTACTACTGCCCTCATCACCCGACAGCAGGCCGGCCGCCCTACCGCCGCCGCTGCCATTGCCGCAAGCCGGACCCGGGCATGGTTGAACAGGCAGTCGCCGACTTGTCCCTGGGAAAGCGGCATTTTTTCGTCGTCGGCGACAAAAAAATAGATTTAGAACTTGCCCACCGCGTCGGTGCCGACGGCATCCTGGTCTTGACCGGCTACGGCAAGGAAGAAAAAAAACAGCTGGCCGATGCCAAGCACGAGCAGCCGGACTATATCGCCGCGGATCTGCCCCAGGCGGTGCAATGGATTCTCACCCGGCTGGCTGCCGGCAACTGAAAAACGACACAGGAGGAAAAAATGGCTGTCAACCAGGAACTGCTGAAGATCCTTGTCTGCCCCCAGTGCAAAAAGAAAATCGCTTTAAGCCCGGACCAGCAATGGCTGCTGTGCGACCATTGCCAACTGCGCTACCCGATCCGGGACGACATCCCGGTCATGCTCATCGACGAGGC
>JAOZRP010000116.1 GCA_029940125.1 bacterium | reverse complement strand
AGTGACAGCATTTCAGGCGTAAGGCACTAAAGATTTTTCAGCAGCGACAAGTCTGGCTCCGGCAATAGCCGCCTGGCCCAGGGAAATTCCCCCGTCATTGGCGGGAATCCGCCGGGGCAGGAAAGGCTTCAGCCCCGTGATCCGGCAACATTCGGCGCATCCAGCCAGCAACAGGCGGTTCTGCAGGCAGCCGCCACTGAACACCACCGTATCAATGCCGGTTTCAGCCGCGGCCAGCTTGACATTCTCGCTTAACGAGCGAACAAGCCAGTCATGAAATTCCCAGGCGATATCAGTAGCGGAAACTCCCTTCCTGCAGTCCTCAACGATCCCCGCCAGCAACCCGTCAAGTTGGATAACCCGACCGGTATCGCGGACTGCCAGGGAAACAGGGTACCTGCCACTCGATTCCAGACCGGGAACGCCTTTCCCCGCCCGGCGGGCCAGACTCTCAAGCTCCATGGCCGCCTGGCCTTCACAGGTAACGTGATGACGACCGCCAATTAAAGCGGCAACGCCGTCAAACAATCTACCACAACTACTGGTCAGGGGGCTATTAATTTTCCGAACCATCATTCTGGTTACCAGCCGGCGACGCTGGGAATCAATCATTTTCCAGTTGACCGGCAGCCAGCCGCCATCATCCTCATAGCCCGCCCCACGCTGCTGGAACAAAAGCGCCGCCGCCAGCCGCCACGGTTCCTGAACGGCACGATCACCCCCGGGAAGAAATATCGGTTCCAGGTGGCCGACCCGTTCACAGGAAAGATAATCCACCCGCAACACTTCACCTCCCCAGATGGTTCCGTCAGGGTGATATCCGGTGCCATCCAGGATAACGGCAAGAGTCGGGTCCTTCAATTTATGCTCAACCATGACCGCCGCCGCGTGGGCATGGTGATGCTGGACCTCGACGACCGGCAGCTCCAGACTTCGAGCAAAACGAGTTGAACGATAGTCGGGATGCAGGTCACAGGCAACCAACCGGGGTTCAAAACCCAGCAAATTTTTGAAATGATCATAGCAGGAACGAAAGAAACTCTCGGTGCGAGGGTCTTCCAAGTCGCCAAGATGCTGGCTCAATACCGCTTCACGCTGGCCGGCCAGACAAAAAGTTGATTTCAGTTCCGCCCCGACCGCCAATACCGGCGGCAACGAAAAAGGCAGGGAAATCGGGCCCGGCACATAGCCGCGGGCCCGGCGAAACAGGCGAAAAGATCCGGCAGCACACACGCCCACTGAATCATCAATCGCCAAAACGATTTCCCGGTCATGAACCAGAAAGCCGTCCGCCAAGCCGCTGAGTCGGTCAAAGGCTTCCTCTTTACTCCGACAAATGGGTTCATCACTCAGGTTGCCGCTGGTCATCACCAGGATTTCCGGCGCCTTGGCATGGGAGAACAGCAGTTCATGAAGTGGAGTATAGGGAAGCATGCACCCTATATCGTCTATTCCGGGGGCAACTTCCGGAGCCAGGGAACTTTCCGACAGACGTTCGAGCAGAACAATCGGTGCCCGTGGACCAGTCAATACTTTTTCTTCCTCCGGAGACAACCGACAATGGAGACGGATCAAATCCACATTGCCGGCCATGACTGCCAGCGGTTTGTGGGGACGGCGCTTGCGCTCCCGCAAGCGGTTGACCGCCGCGGAAGAGGTCGCGTCAACCGCCAGGTGGAAGCCTCCCAAACCTTTGATTGCCACCACTTTACCGGCCCGCAGGGCTGCCGCCGCCGCCGCCAGGGGATCCACGGAAGCACAAACACCGCCCGTTTGATCATGCCAGGAAAGTCGGGGGCCGCAGGCAGCGCAAGCCACCGGCTCGGCGTGGAAACGTCGATCAGCGGGGTCATGATACTCGGCAGAGCAGGAGGGACACAGAGAAAACTTCGCCATGGTTGTCCGGTGGCGGTCATAGGGAAGGGAACGGACGATGGAAAACCGAGGTCCGCAGTTGGTGCAATTGATAAACGGGTAACGGTAACGTCGATCGGCGGGGTCATGGAGTTCATGCCGACAAGCGGCGCAAAGGGCAATATCAGGGGGGAAAATAGGCCGCCCGACCTCATGATCGATGCTGGGTAAAATGGCAAAACCGGTGACGGGTACCGGCTCGCCATCCTCCTCGCAGGTCATGGAACTGATGGAAACCAGAGGTGGACATTCCTTTGGCAACGCGGTCAGGAAAGACTCAAGACGGCCGACAGCACCACGCACCCGAATCACCACCCCGCCGGAAGTGTTTGTGATACTCCCCCGGAGCTGGTATTTCTCAGCCAGACGGTATACATAAGGGCGGAAGCCAACCCCTTGAACTGTCCCCTTAATTGTTACCCTGACCGCCGATTCGTCGGCGGCCATCAATCAACCCGCGGCCGCTTAATATGGAGAAACTTGCTCCCGGATATAATTGCCGATACCAGTCCCTCTCCAAACATCACATCGTTCCAGATGGCAATATATATATGCACCATGGCAAAAAAGATGTAATAAAACATGAGGATGAAATGGACAAACCGGGCATTTTGCTGACTTCCAAAGACGGCCCCTCCCCAGGCCTGCACCTGCACGGATTCCGGATACAGGAGATAAAACCCCGAGGCAATCATGACCATGCTGAGGAGAAAAGTAACCAGGTACGTGGTCCCGGCCAGGGCGTTATGCCCCAGGCGGGGAACATGAAACTTAACGTACAGGTAGTTGAGGATTGCTCCCCAGAAATTTTTGATATTGCGTTTGGTCACCGGCAGGGCATCGGTAATCCGTTCCTGACGGTTGCCGAAAAACCAGAGGTAAAATCTGGCAATGACCGCGCCCATAAAACAGTAACCAGCCGCAAAGTGAAAAAACCTCATATTGGCCACGGTAAAATCATCGACACCCTTTTCAAGCATGGTAGTGAACCAGGGCTCGTAAATATAGTAGCCGGTAAACAACAAAATCACGCAGGATATCGCGAACACCCAGTGAGTAATACGGTACAACGGTCCAAAAGCCCGATATTTTTCAAATTCATAGCTCATATCTCACTCCTACAGGGCCCTCACGGTGCTTAATTCTCCCCCTTCCGGATGCAGGAGATGCACCGCACAGGCAATACAAGGATCAAAGGAATGAACGGTTCTCAAAACCTCCAGTGGTTTTTCATGGTCCGCAATGGGATTGCCCACTAGCGAGGCTTCGTAAGGACCGGGAAGATCATGCAGGTCACGGGGTCCGGCATTCCAGGTGGAAGGAACCACGCACTGGTAATTCTTAATATGACCATTCTTGATGACAATCCAATGAGACAAGGCCCCCCGGGGAGCCTCGTGGAAACCGAAACCCTGCTGTTCCCCGGCCGGGAAGGTCGGCGGATACATGATAGTATAATCACCCCGACCGATATTCTGCACCAGCAACTGCCAGTGTTTCAGGGCATAATCAGACAACACCGCCGCCCGAATCGCCCGGGCCAGGTGGCGGCCCAGGGTCGAATGAAGCACCTGAGGTCCCACCCGCACACCGGCCAATGAACCGGCTCGTTCCAGGGCACCGTCAACATAGCCTTTAATCAGTTTATCTCCCTTGGCATAGCCCACCAGCACCTGGGCCAGCGGTCCCACCTGCATGGGCATATCCTTGAATCGGGGCGCCTTGGACCAGGAATATTTGCCGTCGGGATTAAAGTCATCATAGTTCGGCACGGTTTCACCTTCAAAAGGGTGAAGCTGCGCATCGCCCTGGTACCAGGAACGGGCAACGTGCTCCTTGATGCTGTCCCGGAAATAGGCATCGTTAAAACTGGTAAACTCTTTCAAAGTCCCCAGGTCGCCGTTGATAATCGTCCCGCCGGGCAGATCAAAAGTGGTGCCGGCACTGTCCAGCGGCAAGTCAGGCACGGCAAGATAATTGGTCACCCCGGCGCCATAACCCAGCCATTCCTTGTTCAGGGCGCCGATGGCAATAACATCCGGGAGGTACACCTGCTTGATGAACGACTGAACCTCCTCAGTCAATTGTTTAAACCAGTATAATTTATCCATATTAAGAGCCACGTCGCGATTGGGATTGATGGCCGTCGTTACTCCACCAACCGCGAGGTTCTGAATATGGGGATTCTTACCACCGAGAATAGCGATAGCCTGATCAGCTTTCCGCTGGTAATCAAGAGCCTCAAGATAGTGGGAAACGGCCATCAGGTTGGCTTCCGGTGGCAGAATCATCGCCGCATGTCCCCAGTAGGCATTGGCAAAAGGACCCAGCTGTCCGCTGTCAACCAGACTCTGCAATTTTGCTTTCACACCCTTGAAACGCTTGACGCTGTTGCCCGGCCAGTCGGATATACTCTGGGCCAAGCTGGCGGTTTTTGCCGGATCAGCCTTCAACGCCGAAACCACATCCACCCAATCAAGGGCCGACAACACATAAAAATGTACAATATGATCATGAAGAGCATGGAGGGCGACAATCATGTTGCGTATATACTGGGCATTGAGCGGCACTTCCAATTTAAGCGCATTCTCCACCGCCCGCACCGAGGCAATGGCGTGCACCGTCGTACAGACCCCACAGATGCGTTGGGTAAACATCCAGGCATCACGGGGATCCCGGCCTTTAAGAATTACTTCAATTCCCCGCCACATCTGGGCCGAAGACCAGGCCTTGCTGATTTTATTACCATCAACTTCAACATCAATTCGCAAATGACCTTCGATGCGGGTAATCGGGTCAACGATAATTTTTTTCGCCATCTGAATCTCCTTCAGTCGTAAACAAAATCAAGTGCGCAAATAAGCGATCGCAATTTATTCTTCCCGGATTTCATCCTTTTTAGCCGTTCCCTTGGCCAAGCGACGAACGACCCCGGCCGCCGCATGAATACCGATGGCCCCCGCCGTTATTCCCATAACCGTCCGGCCAACGGATTCAGCCGAAGTCACGGTACCCTTGCCAAGGGGAACTTCTACTTCAGGCAGCCGCTGTTCAAAAGGAGTCATGGAATCCCAGAATCCCGGTTCCGTACAGCCGCAACACCCATGCCCGGCACTTACCGGCCACTGGTCGACGTCATTGAAGCGGACCGCCGGACAATTGCTGAACGTTGCCGGCCCCTTGCAACCGACTTTATACAGGCAGTATCCCTGGCGATGCCCTTCGTCGCCAAACTGCTCAACAAAACGACCTTCGTCAAAATGGGCTCGCCGTTCGCAATGGTCATGAATTTTGCGTCCATAGGCAAACAACGGCCGCCCCAGGTTGTCGGTAACCGGCAGCTTTTTCCAGGTCAGATAATGAAGGACCGTACCTAAAAATGAGATGGGATTCGGAGGACAGCCGGGAATGTTAATGATCGGTTTACCACGCACCAGATCCCGTACTCCAACCGCGCCGGTGGGATTGGGAGCCGCCGCCTGGAGACCGCCAAAAGAGGCGCAACTGCCGATGGCGATAACCGCGGCGGAACGGGGGGCGACCTCGGCAAGGATGTCCATGGCCGTCCGGCCGCCGATTTTACAATAAACCCCGCCATCCTTGGTCGGAATCGCCCCTTCAACGACACAAATATACTTGCCGTCATACTTTTCGATGGTATTTTTAAGATTTTCCTCGGCCTGATAACCGGCGGCCGCCATCACCGTTTCATGATAGTCAAGTGAAATCAAATCAAGAATCAAGCGACCGATATCGGGATGCGAGGCCCGCAACAGACTTTCCGTACAACCGGTACATTCCTGAAAATGGAGCCAGACAACCGGGGGACGCTGGGGTGAAGTGGCTGCCGATACCAATCGGGGAATCATGGTTTCCGACAACCCGAGGGCGGCAGCCGCCATCGTGCAGCCTTTAATGAAAGATCGGCGGGTTATCCGCAGATCACCGATACCATTTTCACTCTGATCAGCCATGTTCACGTCCTTTCATCTCAAATCTTCATCTCAATACGAACAACAAATCACTGTTTTAATATTTTGCCAATCGGGAAAACACTTAACACAAAATACAATCCCTGTCAAAAAAAACTCCCTTTCGACCCCCTCTTTTATTAACAGAAAACAATGTAATATCAATATCTTGACAATATTTTAACGGGGGATATTTAAGAAATGACAAAATTACCGGTAAAAATTTATTCTTTTTTCTTCCGGTTTTATCAAGCCAGGGCAGTAAAAAAGGCCTCGATGTCATCCTGTTTTTCCTGGAGGATGGCTTTGACGTCCAGCAGATCCTCTTTCCCAGCTCCAATAAGCTCCAAATCGCCGGGACGACCGGGGTTGGGCATGGAGTTGCCGTCTTTCCCCAGCCCGAGTTCCTGGGCCAGGACATTGGCAAGGCGCAGCAGGGCTACATCTACCTGGTTGACTTCCGCCGGCAACTGCTGCCGGTGATGCCAGGCAATGGGCTGCACAATCTGCGGCGGAAACTTCCAGCGGGTCAGCAGCATGGCACTGACCTCACAATGATCAATGCCGATAACCTCCCTTTCAACCTGATGCAGCTTGACATGCTCCCCGGCATTGGCCTTTTCCAGCACTTCACTGAACAATTCCGGAAAAAACTGATCAAGAACCACCTTGCCGAGGTCGTGCAGGAGGCCGACAATAAACAGATAATCGTGTTTTTCATCCCGGGAGCAACAACGTCCAAGTTCCTGCATCGCCGTGGCCACCACCAGGCTGTGCAGCCATAAACCGGAGGCGGAAAAATACTCCGACTGCCTTCCCCGGGGGAAAACTTTAATGACGCCAATGGAAACGGCCAGGGATTTTACCAGGTTGAATCCCAGCAGGGCCACCGCGTGTCTGAGACTGGATATCTTGGCCGGGAAGCCGTAATAGGCCGAGTTGGCCACCTTGAGAAGTTTGGCGGTTAAGGAAGGGTCATGAGAAATAATCTCGGTAACGTCCCCGGCACTGCTGCGGGGGTCGTCTATCAGGCTCAGAAGTTTGGGAATCACTGCCGGCAGGGTGGGAAGTTCTTCGATCCTGGCATAGATTTTCCGATGCAGTTCCTGTTGTTCCATCGCCCTGTCCCCCAATGCAAACCCAAGGCGGGCTTGGCGCCCGCAACCCAAAATCAGGGTATCAGGATGTTCCGGCATGGCTCTCGCTCATTCTCGCCGGCCGTCCATGGCCGGCTCCGAGGCGTCCGCCGCGAATCAC
>JAOZRP010000115.1 GCA_029940125.1 bacterium | reverse complement strand
TGTGATTCGCGGCGGACGCCTCGGAGCGGCACACGATGTGCCGCGAGAATGAGCGGGAGCCATGCCGGAATATCCTGATACCCTGATTTGGGTTGCGGGCGTCAAGTCCGCCTTGGGAATAAGATACTAAATACTTAACCTGGGTTGAAATGACTCAGTAGAGAAATTGTGGAGCAGATGAAAGAAATACAGGAAAAAAACAGTCTCCGGCAGCAGCGGATTGAGAAGATTGAAAAACTGCGGCAGTTGGGAATCAATCCTTTTGCCAATGATTTTGTTCCTGCCGAAACGACTGCCGATGTTGTTAATCGTTTTGGCGAAGTTGAAAATGAAGAACTGGAGAACTATCCTTCCCGGGTTAAGGTTGCCGGTCGGCTTATGTCCCTGCGCTTTTTTGGCAAGGCGGCGTTTGCTCATGTGAAGGACAGGGCAGGTCGCATCCAGATTTATGTTCGCAAAGACAAGGTCAGTGTGGAGTTGTTTGACGTTTTCAAAATGTTTGATGTTGGAGATTTTATCGGCGTCGAAGGCAATGTCTTCAGAACCAGGACCGGTGAGCTGACGATTCTGGTCGAAAATCTCTGCCTGTTGACCAAGTCCCTGCGGCCGCTGCCGGAGAAATGGCATGGTTTGAAGGACGTGGAGACCCGGTATCGGCAGCGTTATGTTGACCTGCTGGTCAACGAGGAAGTGGCCGAGACCTTCAAAAAGCGGGTGGAGATCATTGACGGGATCCGTGATTTTTTCAAACAGCGGGATTTCATGGAAGTGGAAACGCCGATGATGCAGCCGGTGGCTGGTGGAGCCACCGCCCGTCCTTTTGTCACCCATCATAATGCCTTGAACATGGAGCTGTTTCTCCGGATCGCGCCGGAACTCTACCTGAAACGCCTGGTGGTCGGCGGTTTTGAACGGGTTTTTGAAATCAACCGCAACTTTCGCAACGAGGGAATCTCCATCCAGCACAACCCGGAATTTACCATGCTGGAGTTTTACCAGGCTTATGCTACCTACCTGGATCTCATGCAGTTGACGGAAGAATTGTTCGCGACGCTGGCTGAACGGGTCTGCGGCAGTTGCAGCCTTACTTACCAGGGTCAGGAAATTGACCTGACGCCGCCATGGGATCATCTTACCGTGATTGAATCCATCGAAAAGTATGGCGATATTTCGGCTGAAAAGCTGCGGACGGCGGAATCCCTGCTGCAGGTTTTACAGGGAATGAATGTTGACGTGGAGGAACGGGACCGCAGCTACGGGAAGCTTTTGGTGAAGCTTTTTGATGTGGTAGTGGAACCCAAGCTGATTCAGCCCACGTTTATTACCGACTATCCGGTGGAAATTTCTCCCCTGTCCCGCCGGAACGAGAGCAATCCCGAGGTGACGGACCGTTTTGAACTTTTCATTGCCGGTCGGGAAATGGCCAATGCTTTTTCCGAGTTGAACGATCCCCTTGACCAGCGGGAGCGGTTCATTCAGCAGGTAAAGGAGAAGGCGGCCGGGGATGAAGAAGCGCATCAGTATGACGCGGACTACATCCGGGCCCTGGAATATGGTCTGCCGCCGACTGCCGGTGAAGGAATTGGGATCGACCGGCTGGTGATGCTCTTGACGGATTCTCCCTCTATTCGCGATGTAATATTATTTCCCTTGTTGAAACCTGAAAATTAAGAGCCCTGAACTTGTTTCTTGAGTTATTCATTGCTTTCCGCTACCTGCTGGCCAAACGGAAACAGATATTCATCTCGCTGATCACCGTTATTTCCATTGCCGGCGTTGCCCTGGGGGTGGCTGCCCTGATTGTGGTTATGTCGGTGATGAGTGGTTTTGAGACGGAGCTGAAAAGCCGCATCCTGGGAAATAACGCCCATGTCGTGGTCATGCGCTATGGCGGCGCCGTCTCGGACTACCAGAGGGTGATGAAAAAAATCCGGGATGTTCCCGGGGTAGCCGAAGTAGCGCCTTTCGTTCTGAACCAGGTGATGATTGCCCATGGCCGGACGGTCAGCGGGGTGGTTTTTCGGGGTATCGATCCGGAAAATGATCCCTTGGGCCGTGAAGTTTGCCGCCAGCTGACATCCGGTTCGTTCATTAAAGAGGTTGACAAGTCAGCCAAAAACAAAGGGATGTATCCCGGCATCGTCCTGGGCAGTGAGCTGGCTAAAAACCTGGGAGTGGCGGTTGGCGGCCGGGTGAGGATCATCTCCCCGGTTGGTTCCCCGACCCCTCTGGGCATGGTGCCGAGAATGAAGCTTTTCCAGGTCGAGGGCATTTTTTCGTCCGGGATGTATGAATATGACTCCTCTCTAGTGTATGTGGAACTGTCGGCTGCCCAGCGTCTGTTCGGTCTGGATAAGAAAGTGTCGGGTATTGCCGTCCAGGTGGAGGATGTCTATCATGCCGGCTTGGTGAGCAAAAAAATTCAGCAGCAGCTGGGTTATCCTTTCTGGGCCCGGGACTGGACGGATATGAATCGCAACCTTTTTTCCGCCCTTAAACTGGAACGGGTAACCATGTTCGTGATTCTCCTGCTGATTATCCTGGTGGCGGCGTTCAATATTATCTCCACTCTTTTCATGGTGGTCATGGAGAAGCACAAGGATATTGCCATTCTGAAGACTTTGGGGCTGCCGGCCCGCCGGGTGATGCGAATTTTTGTCTGGGAGGGTATGATTATCGGCGTTATGGGAACCATGCTGGGCCTGGGAGGCGGGGTCGGCATCTGCGAATTGCTGAAACATTATCACTTTATTAATTTGCCCAGCGATATTTATTATGTTACTACCCTTCCTGTTAACCTGAAGCCTTTTTATGTTTTTTTAATTTGTTTTATGTCTCTGGTTATTTCATTTCTGGCAACTATTTATCCTTCGTACAGGGCTTCTAAAATGTTGCCTGCCGAAGCCCTGAGATATGAGTAGCTTATGAGTGCCATGTTTTTCGGAAAAAAGGACCGGGATGATCACCCGTCGTCCCGCATTGAGCGTTACAATGAGCAGCTGCTGAAAAATCCGGGCAGCTTTCATCTCCAGGTCAAACTGGCAGAGGCTTATATCCAGAACGGAGATTCAGAGCGGGGCATCTCCCTGCTGATGAAGATGGCGGAAAAGGATGCCCGCGAGGGAGCGGTGGACAAAGCCATTGCCGTTTACAAGCTGATTCTGCGCTATGACCCGGGCAATGTTGAAATCAGGGATATTTTGGCAACGCTTTACAGCTACAAGGGCTTGACGGCGGAGGCGGCCGCTTTGGGGGATGTTTCATCCGGTGAGGAGCATGAAAGTAAAGATGAAAAGAATTTTTTGCCGCAGATATCTCAGCAGGAGATAGAGCAGCTGCAGCAGATTTTTCCCGTTTCCAGAGCCAAGGCCGGGGATGAGATTGTGCGTCAGGGAGAGGCTGGCGACGCTTTCTACGTTATTGTTGAAGGGGAAGTGGGAGTCGTCCTGCGCGACAAGGATCTTCAAGAGAATGAAATTGTTCAACTGGGGGCGGGCAATTTCTTCGGTGAAATGAGCCTGCTGGGGGAAGGAACCAGAATGGCCACGGTACGGGCCTTGACGGACTGCCGGTTGCTGCAAGTGCCGCAGGAACAATTTGATTTGATTGAACGGCAGTTTCCCCAGCTGCAGCAGGTGATAGTTGAGGGCTATCACAAGCGCATGATCGATGTGGTATTGTCGTCCCTGATGTTTTTTCACCGCTTTCCCGACAACCGCCGCTCGGAAATCATTTCCCGGCTGGAAATAATGCCGGTAAAGAAAGGTGACTGCCTGATTAAGGAAGGTCAACACAACCAGACGCTGTACATTATTCTTTCCGGAAAAATGCTGGTACAGATGCGGTCTGGTGAGCAGACCATCAAGCTGGCTGAACTGGGCAAGGGAAATTTTTTCGGGGAGATTTCAATGATCACCGGCCGGCCGGCCATCGCGAGCGTCATTGCCAATACTGATGGTTTGCTGGCCACTATGGATCGGAAGCTTCTGGATGAGATTGCCACCCAGTTTCCTCATTTCCTGCGCAAGGTTATGGATCGACTGAAAAAACGCAACCAGGAGACCATAAGTCAGATGATCGAGCACTATAAAACTGACTAGCTGGTGGTGCATGGTACAGGAATTAATCAGGGTTGAGCAGCTGTCGAAAGAGTTTTATCTTGATGGCGAAACCATTCCGGTTCTCAAGGGGATAAATCTTACGATTGGTGTTGGTGAACGGTTGGCTATTTGCGGGGAATCCGGAGCCGGGAAAAGCACCCTGCTGCAGATTATGGGCGCCCTGGACCAGCCAACTACCGGCACTCTTTTTTTTTCCGGCGATGATGTTTTCTGTTGGTCTAAGGAAAAACTGGCTGGATGGCGTAATGCTCAAGTTGGCTTTGTCTTTCAGTTTCACCACCTGTTGCCGGAATTTACCGCTTTGGAAAATGTCATGATTCCATCCCTGGTCCGGGGTGACAGCCGCAAGGTTGCCAACCGGATTGCCGGTTCCATGTTGGACCGGGTGGGTTTGTCGCACCGTTTGCATCATAAGCCGGGGGAACTGTCCGGGGGGGAACAGCAGCGGGTGGCGCTGGCCCGGGCTCTGGTCTTGGAACCTTCCCTGGTGCTGGCTGACGAACCAACGGGAAATCTGGACCGTAAAAACAGTCTCGAAGTAGAGGATTTGCTGTTGGAGTTGAACAAGGAATTCAATCTGACCCTGGTGGTGGTAACCCACAGCCAGCGGCTCGCTGATCGCATGAGTAGAATTATATACCTTGAAGACGGGTTGGTGAAAGAGGGTGTTGCCCCGTGACTCGTCGGTGTTTACCCATTTTTTCCCTCCGGTGGATTTTATTCCTGGTGGTTATTCTTTTCCCTGTTCCGGGTCGGGCTCAGTCTGCCGATTACAACGGCTATCCTGTTTCCCGGGTGGTGGTGCTGGGAAACCAGAAGGTGGCCAAGAAAGCCATCCTTGACAAAATGAAAACCAAGCCGGGGAGTATTTTCTCGGATACGCAACTGGATGACGACCTGAAGGCCATATACTCGTTGGGATTTTTTGACAATATCCTGATGAATTTGACCGCGCGGGGGGATAAGGTTGAAGTCGCGGTGGTGGTAGTGGAGAAACCTTCCGTTGCGTCAATTGTTATCAAGGGAAACAATAAAATCAAAAGAAAGGACCTGCTGAAAGAAATCACGGTCCGAACCTTTTCCATTCTCAGCGCCGACAAGATCGCTGAAAGCGAGGAGAAAATCCGCGCTTTTTACCGTGACAAGGGTTTCTTTTCCGTTACCGTCAAAACAAAAGTCAAACCGACCACCAAAAATCGGGTAAAGGTGGTTTTTTCCATTCACGAAGGACGAAAAAGTTATATAAAAAAGATACGTTTTCACGGCAACGACCATTTCAGCGCCTGGCGGCTGCGGCGTAAAATTCAGACAAAAACCTATTCGTTTTTCCTGACCTGGGCGACTGACGCCGGGATTTTGAAGCAAGAAATGCTGGAGCAGGATGTCCGGCTGCTGAAATCCTTTTATCTCAGCAATGGTTATGTCCAGGTCAAAATCGGCAACCCGAAAATTTCATTGAGTGACAACAAAAAGTGGATTTACCTGGATTTTGACATCTACGAAGGGGAGGTCTTCAACCTAGGCGACGTGGATATCAGCGATAAAGATCTTGATCCGGAAGTGAAGAAAAGGATTATCAAGAGCCTTAAGGGCAAAAGCGGGGAGGTTTTCAGCAACCTCAATCTTCATGACGATATTGAAAAACTGACCAATTATTATGCTGACCAGGGTTATGCCTTTGTAGACATCAACCCGCTGTCCAATGTTGATCCGAAAAAACGCCTGGTTAATGTTAAATACAGCATCGACCGCGGCAAACAGTTTCATTTTGGCTGGATTCGTATTCACGGCAATACTAAAACCCGGGACAAGGTAATTCGCCGGGAACTGCGTTTTGGCGAAGGCGACATCTACAGTGCTTCCCGCCTGAAGAGGAGCCGTGAACGCTTGACCAATACGGAATATTTTTCCGAAGCGGATATAAAAACCAAGCCGCGCGGTGATGACACCATGGATGTTGATGTTTCCGTGATTGAAGGACAGACAGGATCATTCAGTGTCGGTTTGGGGTACAGCACGGTTGATTCAATTATTGGAATGGCCAGTATTTCCAAGAAGAATTTCCTGGGTAAGGGCTGGGATATGGGTTTCCATGTGGAGCTTTCCGGTACCAGAAGCCTGTACAATATCAGCCTTACGGATCCTTATTTTTTGGACATTCCCTTGTCAGCGGGTTTTTCTCTCTATAATGAGGAAGTTGAATACGATGCCTACGATACCAAACAGAAGGGTTTCAGGGTAACGTTCGGTAAACCTATTGATGAGTATACCAGTTGGTCACTGGGTTATCGCTTGGAATCTGTTAAAATTTACAACATCGACTACTATGCCTCTGATTACATTCATGATGAAGAAGGCACGACGACGACCAGCCAGCTTTATTTCAGCTTGATTCGTGACAAGCGGGACAACTATCTTTTCCCGCGCCATGGCTACCGGCTGAAAGGAACTACCGTTCTGGCCGGCGGGCCGCTCGGTTTTGACAACAAATACTATAAGCTGATTCTCGAAGCCCACAAATTTTTTCCCTTCAAGTGGGACAGTGCCTTTCACTTGAAGGGGGTGTTTGGCTATGCTGACGGCTTCGGTGGTGAGGATCTGCCTCTGTATGAGCGTTTCTACGTTGGCGGCATGCGTACGGTCAGGGGGTTTGATTACGGTGAAGCCGGCCCGGAAGATGAGTATGGAAATGTCGTCGGCGGTACCAGCGAGTTGTACTTCAATACTGAATGGATATTTCCCCTGGTCAAAAGTATGGGGCTCAGGGGAGTGGTATTCTTCGATGCCGGTAAAGCTTATGATGAGGATGAATCCATTGACCTGGACCTGCGGCAAAGCGTTGGCTTCGGCATTCGCTGGAAGTCGCCAATGGGACCATTGCGGGTTGAATGGGGGTACAACCTGAGTCCTGAAGACGATGAAAAGAGCCGGGTTTGGGATTTTTCGGTCGGGGCTTTTTATTAATTTTAGCTTGTTTCCACCCGGAAACGGTGGTTTACTGGGTGGCTGGCTGTCAGCCTTTAGCTGC
>JAOZRP010000114.1:4396-7156 GCA_029940125.1 bacterium | reverse complement strand
CTCGCTCATTCTCGCCGGCCGTCCATGGCCGGCTTGTGAGGCGTCCACCGCGAATCACCATCGTGGTGATTCGTCCGGCGGCCAAACCCGCTGTGAGCCAAGTCTGGACATCCCATGAGAAGTGCAACTCAGAAAGTTGAATACTTGATGCCCATCCGGAAACGGTGGTTTCCGGATGGAAACTACTTAACAAATCACTTCCGTAATTGCAAGTGAATCGGCAGCGTTCCCGATTGGCAAGGAATGATTTTCAATCGGCAGTTTGCGGGCTGGCATGAAGGAAGTGCAGGGCGGGAACCTTTTCCAGCAGGCTAAGCTGATGGGCCAGGGTATAAAAAAGCCGCAGCCCTTCTTCTTCCCGGTCGCCGAGTTCGTAGGAGATTGCTTCCTGCCAGTATGCGAGAATAGTGTCGGCCGGGATGTCGGGATAGTGTCGGCCGGCGTCGGCCAGCAGGGCGGTCAGCTGGACCGGCAGCAGTGCTTTCACCTGGTACAGCCGGCTGGCAAGCTCATGGACAAGCCGCAGTTTTTCTTCTGCCAGGTCCCTTCTGCCGATCCAGAGGGCGTAGACAAAGGGCAGACGGGTGAATTGGCGCCAGAGGCTGCCCAGGTCGTACACTCGGTACCCGGGCGGAGGCTGGCAGAAGGCGTGCAGGGCCTGGTCGCCGATGAGCATTGCCGCGTCCGGGAACGGCTGGTTTCGGCTGCCTTCCATGGTGGTAAAGCGAATGGCGCGGCGGTCCAGCCGGTAAAAGTGAAAAAGAATGATTTTCAGCAGGTAGATGGACGTCAGTGACTGGGAAGTCAGAGCGATCGTGCTGTTTCCCAGGCTTTCAATCGGGTTTCTGCTCAGCAGCAGGACGCTGCGTACTTCTTCTGCTGAAGCGATCGACAGGTGGGGCAGAATAAAATACCGCTCAGATCTCAGGGCGTATTCCATCGAAGAGGAGGGGCTGATGTCGATGCGGCCGTCGGCCAGCATCCGGTTCAACTGGGCCGGGTTTCCCGGCACATAACGGCAGCTGTCCGCGGGAAAATTGTTTTTGAGCAGGGAAAAGAGAGGCAGACAGTTGAGAAAATTGATTTCGCCGATGGTAAGAGAAGACATTGTTTTCATGCTCCGGCCGGGAACAGCTTTTTCGGGTCCACCACCTGGCCGTCCTTGGCTTTCGGCCACCGGCCCGCCTGTTGACGCCAGAAACTGACTGTTTTTCCCAGTTCCTGCGGGTATTCCCGGCCCAGCTGAGCAAAAAAGAACAGGGAGACAAAAAAGTCCTGTCGCCTTCTCAGCTTTTTTATCCGTTTGTCGCCTGAACAAAGGCGGAAGGTGCCGATGATGATTTCCTTGATGCGGTGCCGCTGATAGCGGGGAACATGCAGACACTCATTTAAGGGGTGAAGCAGCAGGTCAATGCTTTCGTATACCTTCTGCAGCGGGGGGGCGGGACTGATGCCGCAGCGGTGTACCACTTCCGGGACCAGCAGCGAAGAAATGACCAGAGATTCCAGCAGCTGTTCGCTGGTGGCGGCCGCCGGGAACAGTCTTTCCATTTCTTTCATGATCTGGCATGTTTGCAGTCGCCGGTCCGCCGCCGGGTAGGGCAGCCAGGAATCAAGGATGCCCTGCTTTGCCGCCATCTCCACCATGGCCGCCGTGGTTCCCTTGGTATACAGGCCGCGCAGTTCTTCGTGCATGCGGCTGGGGGAAACTTCCTTGAGCAGGGAGGCGTGGAATTGCATGGCTTCCAGGGTCCGGTCCTCCAGGGAAAATCCCAGTCGGCAGGCAAATTCCATGGCTCTCAAAATGCGGACGGGGTCTTCGATCAGTCGTTCGTAGGGGTCGCCGATAATCCTGACGATGCCGTCTTTCAGATCCTGCAGGCCGCCAAGGTAGTCGATGACTTTAAAACCGTCCAGCGAGTAAAAAAGGGCGTTGATGGTGAAGTCGCGCCGTCGCACATCTTCGGCCGGGGTGCCGAAGGTATTGTTGACCATGGTTGGTTTGCTGGCGACCAGTTCCTGGTTCTGCTCGGTAATCGTCAGTTGCTTGCGGAAGGTGGCGACCTCAATGATTTGTTGGCGGCCGGTAGTGCGGTCGGTAAAGAAAATGTGGGCGAGACGAAAGCGGCGGCCAATGATTCTTGAATTGCGGAACAATTTTTTTATCTGCGTCGGCCTGGCGTCGGTAACGATGTCAAAATCGGCCGGCTGCCGGCCCAGCAGCAGATCCCGGACGGCCCCGCCTACCAGGTAGGCCAGGTAGCCGTGGTCTTTCAGCCGGTACATGATTTTCAGGGCGTTGCGATCTATCTTTTTCCGGGAGATGGGATGATCTCTCCGGGGGATGATCAGTGGTGTCGGTTCTTCCGGCGGCAATTTCCGGGATGGGGAAGCATGCATGGTTTGGCTGTATATTGTGGTTGATGAAGCTGAAATGGCGTCAGAGACCCTTCAAGATGGTCAGATGTTTGATAAGACGTGTTGAATGTCAATGTGGGAGTCATCTATCACCGTTTTTTTTAGGTGTCAAGCGATCAGCGTGGCGGGAGGCACAAAACCTGCTTGGCAGGAAAACAGACGGGGAATTTTCTGCCGGTTCAGTAAAAAATCTTAACAAATTACGTATTTCTGTCGATACTATTGTAATAATCATGGGAAAAGAATAGGTGTTTTCCTGTTGGTGTTCATTTGAAAACGTTCATTCCCTGGTGAACGCTGTCAGGGCTCAGTTTTCAGCGAAATATTGAGAAAACAGAAAAA
>JAOZRP010000114.1:0-4296 GCA_029940125.1 bacterium | reverse complement strand
AATGGAAGAATAGAAAAGTTTCATGACTGGTTTAGATAAAAATAATCGTTATCGCCGGATCATAGATGCCATCAGTGATGGCATCTATTTGGTTGATGACAGTTTTACCGTAACCGCCATCAACCAGGCTGAAGCGGCACATTTCGGTGTCCATCCCCGTGAAATCGTTGGTAGAAAGTGTTATGAGGTTTTCCGCGCTCGCCATCAAGTCTGTCCGGACTGTATGGTGAAACTTTGTCTTGCTGATTGTCGACAACGTCAATGGTTGAGAGTTGAACGACGGAGGCAGGGACGGCAGTATGTCAATATATTTTTTCATCCCATCATTGACACCTTAAGTTCACGTTGTTTGGAAGTCGTGGTTTACATCCAGGATGTTTCGGAAAGGGTTGTGCTGGAAAAGCAGGCGATGCAGGCGGAAAAAATGGCGGTTTTGGGACAGATGGCGGCCGGCGTTTCCCATGATCTTAATAATTTCCTGGCCTCGATTTATGGCATTATTCAACTGCAGCAGCTGATGATGAAAAAGGAGCAGCGGGATTATAAAAAAGAAGAAAGGCTTTCCCGGCAGTTGATGAAACAGGTGGAAGCCTTGAATCTCCTGGCCAGGAATTTGATGCTTTTTTCTCACCCTGAACACGAGGAAAAATTTCCACTGCCCTTGAACAAGATTATTATGGACGCCCTTTCTTTCAGCCGCTATGAATTGGAGCGTAAACAGGTAGTGATTGAATGCCGCCTGGATGAAACCCTGCCGGCGATACCGGTAATGAAAACCCAGTTGCAGCACGTTTTGCTTAACCTGATGTTAAATGCGGCTGAGGCAATCAGGATGAAGAAGAAGGATTTTGAGGGTGATTTTTCGGGTACCATAGTGATTTGCACCAGAATGCGAGATGCCGACCACGTGGCGGTGGATATTATTGATAATGGCTGCGGCATTCCTGAATCGGTCCGCGAGCAGATATTCGAGCCGTTCTTTTCGACTAAAAACGATGGAAGCGGCGTGGTTAAGGGTGTCGGTTTGGGATTGACAACCGCCAAAACTATTGTGGAAAAGCATGATGGATGGCTTGAGTGGACAAGCCGGGAGCGCCAGGGCGCCACGTTTACGGTAGTTTTGCCGGTTGGCAAAAATTCTTCCCGGTAATGGCCGGCCGCATGTACTGGGAAGCCTTTATTTCTCAATGAACGGTGTCGGTGATCGGCGGCTGGGGCGCGGGAAAATATTGACAGAAGACAGGTGAACTGATAGCGGATAGCCATCCGGAACATCGGTTTTCGGGCATGGCGGCAAGTTGGAAAGGTGTGTATATGGATACGGATCTGATCAGAGAATACAAATTGTTGTCAAAATTGCTTTTAGGCGTGCTCAGTTCGTCCTACGCGGCTGATCAACCTTCCGGAAAGACCATGAAAGCACTGCTGAATGCTTTGGAAAGCGCCGGTTCGTCCGGGCAGATTAAGGACCTCCACAACCAGATAAAGGAAGTTTTAATTAAGGAGTCCCCTCGCAGTGTCACTGAACTGGAGCGGGAGGTTGCTTCCTTAAAGGCTGAATTTATGGCCCAGTCAGGCCGGGAAAAAGAGCTGTCCACCGTGCTGGATGGATTAAAATCCCTGATTGCCCTTTCCCTGCGGGAAGTGGAAAGCATGTCTGACCAGGATGAAAAACTGCGGAGTCTTTTTGAAGCCAGCCGTGAAAAGCTCAAGTCATTGTCGACGATTGAAGAGTTGGATGATTTCAGTCGCCAGTTGAAAAACCTTTTCTTTCAAAAAACTCTTATCCAGGGAGTTATTGAACAGGAACGGGATGAGCTGAAAAATATCATTCTGATCATGGCGGGAACCTTGACCTCGTTTCTGGATGTCGGTGGAGAATTCAACAGCAATCTGGACAGCTATGCCAAGCAGCTGCAGGTGGTAAAAGACATTCACGAGATTCAGGTGGTTCGTGACCTGCTGCTGAAAGAGACTCTGTCGCTGAAAGAACATACGTCGCGGATGATTGACGAGGTTAACCAGGCAAATCAGCGGGTTGAATCGGCCAACCAGAAGATTGAAAAATTGAAAAAGCAGATGGAACGGATCAAGCAGGAGGTCAGCATTGATCCCCTGACCAGGGTTGACAACCGCCGGGCTTTTGATGCCAAGATCAAACAGGAATTTGCCAGTTTCAAGCGATATGGCAGCAAGTGTTCGATGATCATGATCGATATCGATCATTTTAAGATGGTCAACGATACCTATGGGCACCGGACCGGGGACGGGGTATTGAGGGTGGTGGCCGGAATTATCAGAAAAGAGATCCGTGATATTGATTCCCTGGCTCGCTATGGAGGAGAAGAATTTACCGTTATCCTGCCTCACACCGAATTGTCTTCAGCTCTGGAGGTGGCGGAAAGGCTGCGGGCCAAGGTTGAAGAGAGCCGATTTTCCTATCGGGGAAAACAATTTTCCGTGACTATCAGTCTTGGAGTTGGAGAAATTCGGGAAGATGATACCCTGGAGTCTTTTATTCAGCGGGTGGACGCCGCTTTATATGCCGCCAAGAATGCCGGTCGCAACCAGGTAAAAGGAAGTATGGTGGCCGAATGACAAGACGCATGATGGCTGTCCGCAAAAGTTCATGTTCTGTCAAACGATTTCAGTGATCAACCGTTTGTTCTCAGTGGAGGTGGTGAAAAGCATAATTGCTGATTAGGTCGAGGACTGAGAGTTGTCGGCCGGAAAGGTCGGTTTTCGGATGGAAACCGCGTAAAACAGTGGCAATCCGCGATTTTCCTTGTTTTTTCAGGGGGAATTCTTACCGAAAGGAGGTGAAAAATCACTTCCTTTTTTATTTTTTTATTGCTATAAACAGGCCCTTCATCGGGGAGTGCTCCAGCGGAGTTTTTGACGTCTGCCTGAATGATAATGATGAA
This sequence comes from bacterium, assembly GCA_029940125.1. GTDB lineage: Bacteria > Desulfobacterota > Anaeroferrophillalia > Anaeroferrophillales > Anaeroferrophillaceae > DQWO01. The sequence continues at coordinate 1,372 of JAOZRP010000114.1, read as the reverse complement.
GCTGAAAACAGCAGTAAGGAGAAAAACCAATGATTGAGAACAGTTTTGCCAATGTGATGAGGATTTGCGGCACTGGTTTTGGTCTGGTTGTCGTGGTCATGATTCTTTTGGCGGCCATCATGGAAGTGATGGGAATTATAGTGCAGAAATGGGAGAAAAAACGCAATAAGTTAGTGGATGGAGATAAGTCATGATGTCGTTTACTACCGGGTTCAGTGGCCTGGATGTTGCTCATGTGGTGATGATTTTAATCGGTCTCTGTTTTATTTACCTGGCGATTGCCAAGGAATGGGAGCCCTATGAACTGCTGCCCATCGGCGCCGGGATGATTCTTGCCAACCTGCCTTTGACCGGGATCACTTTGCAGCCCGGACCCGGGGTCGGGCCAGGCATGGCCGGCGTGCTGGGGATTATCCTGAAATACGGCCTCTACCAATGGACGATTCTGCCCCAGTTTGTCTTTTTCTGCATTGGAGCCATGACCGATTTTGGCCCCCTGATTGCCAACCCGCGCTCCTTTATTTTAGGTGCTGCGGCCCAGATTGGCATCTATCTGGCGTTCATCGGGGCCTTTTTCCTGGGTTTCAGCATCCCCGAAGCCTGTTCAATCGGGATCATTGGTGGTGCCGACGGACCCACAACCATTTATACCACCGGTCTGCTGGCCCCGGAAATTATGGGAATTACGGCCACGGCGGCGTATTCCTACATGGCCATGGTGGCGGTGATCCAGCCGCCGATTATCAAACTGCTGACCACCAAAAAAGAGCGGCAGATTCAGATGAAGCCGATGCTCAGGCGGGTTTCGCAGCTGGAAAAAATCCTTTTTCCCATCATTACCATGATTATTGTGGTGCTGCTGATTCCTCAGTCTGCGCCTTTGGTAGGGATGTTGATGCTTGGCAACCTGTTTCGGGAAAGCGGCGTGGTTAAACGGCTCAGCGAAACGGCTCAGAATGATTTTATGAATATCATTACCATTCTTTTGATGTTGGGGATTGGTGCTTCCATGCCGGCGGAAGCGGTCCTCAAGGTGAAAACCATGCTGGTGCTGCTGCTCGGGCTGGTTGCTTTTGGCTTTGGAACCGTGGGCGGCGTCCTGCTGGGCAAGGTTTACTCCAAGCTTTCCAAGGAACCTTTCAACCCCATGGTGGGTGCAGCTGGAGTCTCAGCTGTTCCCATGGCGGCGCGGATTGTTCAGCATTTGGGACAGAAGGAAAACCGGCAAAACTTTTTGCTGATGCATGCCATGGGGCCGAACGTTGCGGGAGTCATCGGCTCCGCCATCGCCGGCGGTTATTTTCTCAGTCTCTTTGCCCGTTAGTGCCTTATCCCTGAAAGGCTGTCACTCTTTTCAGTACCCCCTTGAGGG
>JAOZRP010000449.1 GCA_029940125.1 bacterium | reverse complement strand
ACCCCTCAAGGGGGTACTGAAAAGAGTGACAGCCTTTCAGGGATAAGGCACTAATTATCCGCTATCACAGTTACCTCAGGTGAATTGCCGCTCTTTGTTGTGTCCGGTTCAATCTCCCGCTGCTGTCTGATATCCTCGATTTTGCTGATTTGTTTTTCCAGCTGATTTTTCCTGGTGGTGGTCAGCTTCTGATATTCCCTTTGCGTCTCTTCAATTTTGTTTCCCAGCTTGTCAAATGACTGGATAAACAGGGACCATTGTTTATTGAAGGCCCCCAGCAGGGAAAGAATCTGGGCGGCGGTTTTTTCCAGGTTGAAGTTGTCCACCGCCTGGCGGATAACGGCAAGAACGGCGTAAAGGGTGACCGGAGAACAGAGGATGACCTTCTGCTTGAGAGCGTCATCCAGCAGCTGCTGGTCATGCTCATGGATGAAGGCATAGACCTGCTCGTTGGGGATGAAGACCAGCACGTAATCAACGGTGTTGTCCGCGGGATTGATATAGCTGCGACTGGTGACCTCCTTGACCCGTTGACGGACGTCCCGCAGGAAAAGGACGCGGTGGTTCTGGCGCTCGATGTCACTGTCGGATTCCAGGAACCTGAGATAGTTGCTCAGGGGAAACTTGACGTCCATGTTCAATTTCAGCCCCTTGGGCAGCATGAAGGTGTAATCCGGGCGGGTGGCGGCTTCGGCCAGGGTTTTCTGCTTTAAATAATTTATCCCTTCAATGAATCCGGCCAGCCGCAGCACGTCTTCCGCCATCCGCTCTCCCCACTGGCCCCGGCTGCCGGTGCCGGTCAGAGCGCTGCGCAGTTGGGTGGCGGTTTGGTGGAGCTTCATGGTCTGCTCGCTGGTGACTTGGAGCTGTTTGCTTAATTCCCCGAATTTATGTTCCCGATCCCTTTCAAATTCACGAACCAGAGTTTGTACTTGTCGCAATTCTCTTTTCATTGCTTCCAGGGTCTCATCGATCAGGGCTTTTTTGCCGTTCAGTTCCTGGCTGCCGGCCGAGGTCTGCCGGCTGAGGGTTTCATTGGCCAGCTTCAGAAACTCTTCGGTATTCCTGGACAGTGCTTCCAGGGACAGGGAGCCGAAACTTTCCTTAAGCCGGTTGACCAGGGCGGCTGTTTCTTCACGGTTGCGCTTCTCCGCCCGGTCCAGGAGCTTTGTGGTAAGCTTGTCGATCTCCCGGCGGCGCAGGTAAAAAAAGAGAAAGGCGAACAGGATGCCAAGCCCGAAACCGGCGAGAAAGATAAGCAAAGGTTCCTTGGGCATCATCATCGGGGACTCCGAGGGTTGCGCGATGGAAAGGAAAAAACCGAACATGAACGTGAAAAATCTTGTTTTCTTATCTACGGTTAACATAGAAGTGGGGGCTTGACAATCTTTTTGACATTTTTTGCTATTGTCTGTGTCAGGCTGGCAATGAACGTTGACATTTTGATCGGGTGCGATTATACCGGGTGGGGAAAGCGTTCCGGGTGCATGGCTGAAAAGGAGACAAACGATGTCGCTTCTACTTCGTTATCCCAGGTTCCCCTGGTTGATTGTCTTGCTGATGTTTTTTGGGGCCGGCTGCGCCGTCGACCAGGCGACCGTATCGACAACCGCTCCTCCGGCGGAAGTTCATCCGCAGCCCGTCAAGACGAATGGACCGCCGCCCTGGGCTCCGGCCCATGGGCGCCGGGCCAGAATGCATAATTATCGTTATTATCCCTCGTCCTATGTTTATTTTGAGCCCGCCCGCGGCCTGTATTTTTATTATTCCGCCGGCCGCTGGCAGTCCGGAGTCACGCTTCCCGGCGACATTCAGATAGATGTCAATGGCTTTGTCACGATTGAAATGGAAAGTGAACAGCCCTATGATCACTTTACGGAACACCGGCAGGCATATCCCCCGGGAAAGTGGAAAAAGAAAAAAAAGAAATCGTTGTAGTGATCAG